>JACXUE010000201.1 GCA_014764075.1 Sulfuricurvum sp. | reverse complement strand
GACTTTGAAGCGTGGATTTTGGAACGTCAGGATGAACATGCCGTCTATGCCCCCATTTATGCCGATATTATTGATGAATTTGAAGCGTTGAAAAAAGAGTACGGTTTTGTTAATTTTAATGATTTGTTACTCCATATGCGAGATTTGGCTAAAGAGAGCGATTTGGGATACAAAGAGGTGCTAATTGATGAGTATCAAGATACCAATGCGTTGCAAGGGACGTTAATTGACGCGATGCGTCCGCCGTCACTTTTCTGTGTCGGAGACTACGATCAAAGTATTTATGCGTTTAACGGTGCCGATATTTCGATTATAGGTTCGTTCACCACCAATTTCCCAAATGCCAAGGTCTATACCCTCAACAAAAACTACCGCTCCACGGTACCCATTCTCTCACTTGCCAATACAGTAATCGCCTATAATGAGCGCATCTATCCCAAAGCGCTTGAAGTAACTCGGAGGGGAGAAGCTCATAGCCCCACATTGCTCGTGTATGATGAGTTATTCGATCAGTATCACGGCATCGCCCAAAAAATCGGCAACTCTCCCACCAATCGTGAAGATATAGCGGTTATTTTTCGTAATAATGCTACGGCTGATGGGATTGAAGCGTCGTTAAGAGAATTGGGAATCCCCTATCGTCGTCGCGGCGGAACGAGTTTTTTTGATTCCAAAGAGATTAAGGCATTGCTTGATATCTACACCCTTTTAGTGAACGAATCGGATATGATGGCATTTATCCATCTTTTTGATTATGCTAAAGGGGTGGGAAGCGCCGTTGCCAAAGAGCTTTTCGTTGCTTTGCAAAAGCTTGGGAACGGCTCCTTTTTCCAGGGGCTTTATACCCCCGATGCTTCAATCTCAAACCCGTTTGAAAAACGAAAAACGAATCATCAGTTGGGGTTGTTTGATGATTTTTCAGAGCTGGGGAGTGCGGGGCGTTTTGCCAAATTGGGATTCGATCCGAACTTTATGGGGAATGCGATTCTGAAACATGCCAAGCTGACTAAAGATTCCGCTACATTTTTACACGATCTTTTCATCTTGTTCCGTCAATTACGTGATGTTCATGAGCCCAAAATTGCCGTACAAAAGATCGCGACTTCAAAACTTTACGTCCATGTTATCGAGCATCTCTCCCATCGACGTGCAATGAATGAAAACGGTTCGATCGATGAGCGCGCCAAAACAGAGTCGCAAGAACGTATTCGACATAAATGTACTTTGTTGTTTGAGCTTTCTCGCCCCTATAAAGAGCATGAGCGGTTTTTGAATGCGATGATTTTAGGTTCTCAGGATTTGACACAGGGGGAGGGTGTCCATCTTCTTAGCATCCATGCTTCCAAGGGGTTGGAGTACCAAGAGGTCTATGCTATCGATTTAATGGACGGTCGATTTCCAAATCGAAAACTGATGTCTCGGAGCGGAAGTATCGAAGAGGAGCGGCGATTGTTTTATGTTGCGGTGACGAGAGCAAAAGATCGATTATTTTTAAGCTATGCCAAATACGACAAGATCAAAAAAACGAATTTCGTCCCTTCTCAATTTTTATTTGAAGCAGGACTTATCCCTAAAGATGAGACTTATGCCTCTTTGGTTTCCAAAGGGGAGACCCAAGCGGATTAACGGCGTCCTTGAACGGCGTTCCCCATTTCCCACATCGGCAAGAAAATCCCTAGTGCAAGTAGAACAACCATTGCAGCTATTAACAAAAGCATGATCGGTTCAATCGCTTCGGAGAGACCATCGATAATCGCATCGAATTTCATTTTATAGTATTCCATTACTTTTTGCATCATGGCATCGAG
>JACXUE010000040.1 GCA_014764075.1 Sulfuricurvum sp. | reverse complement strand
GGGGTGTAATCGGCTACACCCTTTGGCTCAAAAAAAACTGTTATATTCTCCCTATAGGGATCATGGTTGGTGCAGGATTGTCCAATGTGTATGATCGTTTTATCCACGGAGGGGTGGTTGATTACGTCTACTGGCACTGCGGATTTGATTTTGCGGTATTTAATTTTGCCGACGTAGTGATCGATATAGCGGTGCTTTGGCTCTTGATACTGAACTTTCGACCGCAAACGTGCAAAAGTTAAGTGTCTTTTAACTTCTGTATGAGTATAATTCCAGTCCCTCATTTATTGAAGGTCCTATAGCTCAGTTGGTAGAGCACTACCTTGACATGGTAGTGGTCACAGGTTCAAGTCCTGTTAGGGCCACCATTTCCTCTTTATATTTATCCAAATTTTTTACAGTTTGTATTTTTTAATCGTAAACCAATCAACTTTTCCGTATAATCCGCGATATTTTATCAATTAAGGTTCAATCGTATGGACATTATCGCCATTAAACATGAAGGTCAGATCGTTGATTTACAGACTGCTAAAGCACTTGGAATCAGTGGTGAAGAGATCGTTTATGATAACTCTGCAGAATCTTTAGAGGTGATCCGCCACTCGTGCGCCCACTTGATGGCCGAAGCGATCAAAAAACTCTATCCCGAAGCAAAATTCTTTGTCGGTCCTGTCGTTAAAGAGGGATTCTATTACGACTTTAAAGTCGATTCACATATCGGTGAAGAGGATCTCAAAACGATCGAAAAAACGATGCAGGAGATCGTCAAGAAAAAAGAGACGATTGAGCGTTACGAGATCACAAAAGAGGAAGCACGCGCTAAATTCGCGAACGATCACCTCAAGCAAGCGGTCATGGATCGGATCCCTTCTGAGACAGTATCAATCTACAAGCAAGGGGAGTTTGAAGATCTTTGCCGTGGACCGCACTTGCCGAGCGTGGGGTTATTACGCAATTTCAAATTGACCAAAATTGCCGGTGCGTATCTTGGTGGTGATAGCAAAAATGAGATGTTGACTCGTATCTACGGAATCGCTTTTGCCGATAAAGAGTCGCTTAAAGCTCATCTTGATATGGTTGCCGAAGCCGAAAAACGGGATCATCGCAAAATCGGTGCCGAGATGAAACTCTTTACGTTCCGTGATGAGGTGGGGGCAGGATTTCCGATTTGGCTTCCGGCAGGGGCACGGATGCGTTCACGTTTGGAACAGTTGCTGTTCAAAGCACACCGTAAGCGCGGCTATGAGCCGGTACGGGGGCCAGAGATGCTCAGAAGCGATCTATGGAAAGTATCGGGACACTACCAAAACTACGGTGAAAACATGTATTTCACCAATATTGATGAACTCGAATTCGGGGTTAAGCCGATGAACTGTGTCGGTCATATCAAAGTGTACGAACACGATTTGCATAGCTACCGTGATCTCCCCCTCAAATATTTCGAATACGGGGTGGTTCACCGACATGAGATGACGGGAGCCCTTCATGGTTTATTTCGTGTTCGTGAATTTACCCAAGATGATGCCCACATTTTTTGTACCGCCGATCAGATCGAAGAACAGATTATTGAAGTGGTCGATTTTGTCGATAAAATCATGCAAACATTCGGATTTAACTATAAAATGATGATTTCTACCAAGCCTGAAAAAGCGGTTGGTGATGATGCGGTTTGGGAGATTTCGACCAATGCATTGAAAACGGCTATGGACAAACATAACCTCAAGTACGATATCGATGAGGGGGGCGGAGCGTTTTATGGTCCTAAAATCGATATCAAAATTACCGATGCGATCGGACGGGAGTGGCAGTGCGGAACGATCCAGCTCGACTTCAACCTCCCTGCGCGCTTTGAGCTTGAATACAACGGCGAAGAGAATACTAAAATCCAGCCGGTGATGATTCATCGTGCCATTTTAGGTTCTTTTGAGCGTTTTGTGGGTATATTGACAGAGCATTATGCTGGGGAATTCCCGATGTTTATCGCTCCGACACAGGTGGCCATCGTTCCGATTGCCACTGCACACGAGGGGTATGCACGGGAGTTGGCGGCTAAACTTATCGATTTGGGTGCCGATTTTGAGATATTCGATAAAAACGAAAGTCTCAACAAGCGGATTCGCACCGCGGAAAAAGGGCGTGTACCGATGATCATCGTTTTGGGTGATGAAGAGGTAAACAACAAGACGATTGCGGTGCGTGATAGACGATTGCGCCAGCAATACAATCTAAGCGAAGAGGAGTTCCTCTCCTTGGTAAAACAAAAAATTAATGAGGTACATTTTTGAGTAATAAAAAAGACCGAGTCCTGATGAACGAAGATATCAGGGTTCCTGAAGTACGCTGTGTTATCGACGGCGGTGAGGAAATGGGTATCGTTTCGATTAATGAAGCGATGAATAAAGCGAACGAAATGGGGCTTGACCTCGTATTGATCTCACCGGATGCTAAACCACCGGTTGCTAAAATCATGGACTACGGTAAGTTTCATTACCAAAAAGAGAAAAAGAAAAAAGAGGCGCGCAAAAAACAGACGAAAGTGGAAGTCAAAGAGATCAAGCTTTCAGTCAAAATCGCCGACAACGATATCGCCTATAAAGTAAAGCATGCACGTGAATTTCTTACAGAAGGTAAACATGTCCATTTTCGTGTCTTTTTGAAAGGGCGTGAAATGGCTCATCCTGAATCTGCGGTAACGGTTTTGGAAAGGGTTTGGACAATGGTCGAAGACATTGGAACGATGTATAAAGCGCCGGCTATGGAAGGGCGTTATTGCAACATGATGATCCATCCCAAAAAAGACGATAAAAAATAATCTACTGTGTGCGGGGCTTTTCCTGTACACACTTTCAGAACGCTTTCAATATAAACTAAATTTTTCTTAGTTTATGGTATAATTCGCCTCTCTTTTAGAGAATTTTTGCGAAAGGATCAAGTCGATGCCAAAAATGAAATCGGTTAAAGGTGCTGTAAAGCGCTTTAAAGTGAAAAAAAATGGTCAGATCAAACGTGGTACAGCGTTCCGCAGCCACATTTTGACAAAACAAGATGCGGCAACTCGACGCAAGCAAAACACCCCTAAAGTGGTTGCTAACGTAGACGTTAAAGCTATCAAAAAGATGATCGTAGGCTAATTTTAGCTCTATCAACTCTCCAACATAACGTTGGGCAAGTCCGCAAAGCGGCACCCCGTCATTAAAATTGAGATGAACTGGGTCAAGAAAGGAAAAATATGTCAAGAGTAAAAACTGGTGTCGTAAGACGCAGACGTCATAAAAAAGTATTGAAACTCGCACGCGGTTTCTACAGTGCACGCCACAAACATTTCCGTAAAGCGAAAGAGCAACTCGAGCGCTCACTCGTATACGCCTTCCGTGACCGTAAACAGAAAAAACGTGAATTTCGTAAATTGTGGATCATCCGTATCAATGCGGCATGCCGCCTCAACGGAATGAACTATTCGGTATTCATGAACGGTCTTAAACGTGCCGGCATCGAACTTGATCGCAAAATCCTTGCTGATATGGCTATGAACGATGCAGCGGCATTTACTGCCCTCACCGCTCAAGCAAAAGCAGCGCTTTAATCTTCTAGACGCTTCAGGAGCAAAGCCCACAAAGCTACGCTCGCCGCCAAGGCGCTGAAGCTTGCCTCTTTGGAGGCATAATTCTTTTTTTGCAAAACACTTCAAAAATTTCAATCAAATTACCACTATTCCCGAAGGAATAATATTTTATTGTTCGATTCTGTAACCTTTGCTCTCAAGGCATTTTCGACACTCTACCGTAATAGGAGCACGTGAGGCTTCCGATGCCGCTTTGAGATCATAGTAACGGCACTCTTGGAAATCGGCTTTAATATTCTCCTCGGTTTTTCCGGGCGGACAAATAAGACCATTAACCGCAATTTGTTTTTCGGCACATCCGCTTACTAATAGAGCTGCTGCGCTGAGGGTGAATAATAATATTTTGTGCATGATCAATGTTCCTCTTTGAGTGAATTTTCGAACAGATAGCGGTGATCTTCAGGGAGAGCTTCATAAACGGCACGGGCCAAATCCCTGATTTCCCACAATGCCGCTTTATCACTTCGAAGAGCGATAAAGTTTTGGAGACTTCGGGCATTGATCGACCAAGTGAGTTCCGTTTTATAGCTCTCTGGAAGGCAGTATTTCGCGCGGTCGTTACTGATACCGCTGGCAAGTACGGCACGAAGATTTTCGAGTGCTCTGATACTCATCTCATCGACTATATCGACGTCGGTCATGACCAGATATTTTGTAGCACGCTCTTTGTCATCCACACTAAAGGGTGTTTCGTCTTTGAGTTCTTTGAGGGTGTAGCGGGTGCTTTTGACACTAAGCGATGCCATCCGATGGCGCGCCAACTCTTGGAGCAGCGCACGGCTGATCCCTTCGATGTAGAAGTTGTAGACGATATGCTCTAATGTCGAGGCGTGTTTGAATTTATTGCCGACACGATCAATGAGGGCGCGATCAACTTCTCCGCCGTTATCGCTTTTGTCAAAACTTTGCCAACAGGTACGGATAGCATCTGAACAGATTACAAGAGGTGTATAATGGTGTAAGGTTACTTTCATGGCGTGTCTTTGGAAGTGATTTTGAGTGAGTATAGCGAAGATGGGGTTAAATTTTCTATTTTGTGTTAAGTCTTGCTAGTGCTTTGTCCATCAGCTTTGGTTTGCTTCAGCAAAATGACACGCAGGTGTCATTTTAACGCTGAACTCACATGACGAATACGTGTGGAACAATGAGGGGATATTTTTTCATTTTGCGATAGATATGTTTACGCACCACTTGGCGCAAATCGTTTTCCAGTGCTTTGGGGTTTTCAATAAGTCCCGGTTTGAGATTGACGAGGAAATGTTCCAGTACATCTTCCATCTCTGCTGCGAACGCTTTATCGTGGCGGTCTGCCACAAGACCGAAACTGGTAACGAGTGGTTTAGAGAGTAGATGTGAATCGGTTGCACTTACTTGCGCCACGAGAACCACCATCCCCTCGCTTGCCATTTTTTGACGATCCATAACGATATCATCTTCAATTTGGTTGTTGTTTTGGTTGTCGATATAGATTTTGCCGGTTTTGACCGTTTTGGCTTTACGCATTATTTTGCTATTGACTTCGATACAATCGCCATCGCTCATCAAAAGGATGTTTCGTTCAGGAATTCCGCAGCTCATTGCCGTCTCTTTGTGTTTTTGAATATGGTTGTACTCGCCGTGTACAGGGAGGAAAAATTTAGGATTGGTAAGGCGAAGCATGAGTTTTTGTTCTTCGATGCTCGCGTGACCCGATACGTGGATATCGCGATCGTTGGCAACTTTTGCCCCAGCACGTTGGAGGTAGTTGAGCATTCCGGAAATCGATCCTTCGTTCCCCGGAATCGCACGAGCCGATAATACAACAAGATCGGTAGGTTTGATTTTAATATGGCGGTGCTCGCCGATCGCCATACGGAACAATGCTGAACTTGGTTCTCCTTGGCTTCCGGTGGTGACGATCAAAACATCTTTGTCGCTCATACGATTTGCCTCTTCGGCATCGATGAAGATGTTTTTTGGGAGTTTGACATAATCATATTGCATACACACTTCAAGATTCCGCTCCATTGAACGACCTATGACACACACTTTACGGTTGTATTTCATCCCCGTTAAAATTGCTTGGTAGACACGGTGGATATTGGAGCTGAATGTTGACATAATAACGCGGCCTTCTGCTTTGGAGAAGATGCGGTCAAACCCAGGCGCAACGGAGAGTTCGCTCGGTGTCCAGTCTTTATTGTAGGAGTTTGTGGAGTCGGACAAAAGACACATAACCCCTTTTTCGCCATAATGGGCTAATCGATGTAAGTCGGCAGTGTAGCCGTCTACTGGCGTATGGTCGATTTTAAAGTCACCCGTATGGATGATGGTGCCCGCTTTGGTCGTGATTGCCAAAGAGGAGGAGTCTATGATCGAGTGGGTCATATGTATCCATTCGATCTCGAAATCGTTTCCGATTTTATAGGGAACTCGTTTAACGATTGGATTGAAGTAACGGCGGAAATCACGCATGTGGTGTTCATCGAATTTGTTTCCGATCATAGCCAGTGGGAGCGGCGTTCCGTAAATCGGGAATTGCATCTCTTTGAAGAAATACGGCACCCCTCCGATATGGTCTTCGTGGGCGTGGGTAATAATGATTGCGACGATTTTTTTGCGGATTTCGCGTAGGTAGGTAAAGTCAGGGACAAGGATATCGACACCGTGCATCTCTTCATCGGGAAAACTCATTCCGATATCGATCACGATCGCTTCGTTCTCGGTCTCAATAACAGTAATGTTCCCCCCGATTTCCCCTAATCCGCCCAGTGGGGTGATACGCACTTTATCATTGTTGTTAAGATCGAGTTTGTAGTGAGGATTGAGACGATTTTTGTGGGCATCTTGGTTTTTGACGACGAAATCACGCAAATTACTATCGATCGGAGCACTTGGTGCCCCACGGCGCCCGCTGCGACCCCGATCCCGCCCTAGGCGGTTGGTTTCGGTTGTCGCACCTTCAGCCCCTTCGGGCTGAGCGGTACGCGGAGGGCGATTGTCTTGGCGCGGAGGGCGACTATCCACTCTTGGCGGTCGATTATCCCGACGACGTTCTTGGCGCGGAGGACGATTGTCTTGACGTGGCGGGCGGTTGTCGTTGCGTGATTCATCCTCTGTGGTTACGTTCGCTTCACCGTTTTCGGGACGGTTATTGTTTCGGTTACGAAAAGGGCGGCGGTTGCGTGGACGGCGGTTTTCACCTTGGAGTTGTGCTTGTGGTTCAGTATGTTCATCTGACATCGATATTTCCTTGCGTTGAGCCATGCTAGGCTCAAAGATTGAGTATGGTGATGCTCTATAAAAAAATTATTGAATAAGGCTATAGAGCCGGTGAAAGTCAGCAGTGCAGAGCTGGTGAGGTCGGACGGTCTTTTCAAGTTCAAGCGTCTCATACGCTTGGGCTAAAAGAGTTCTGTCATAGCGTGAGGAGAGATTTTTGTGAAGGGTTTTACGCGGCTGAGTAAACGCTACGCGTAAAAATTCTTCAAACCCTTCATCATTACGATTCGACCGTTTCGATATGAGCAGTACGCACGAATCAACTTTGGGAGCAGGATCGAATGCGGTAGGTGGAACGTGTAATACAATTTCCGCATCGCCTACACTCTGCGTTATAACGCTGAGTGCTCCAAAAGCTCTCTCTCCGGGTGTAGCGGAGAATTTCTCCGCTACTTCACGCTGTATCATGACAAGCAAGTTTCGGCACTCCGGATCGGCGAGGGCTTTGAGGATGATGTTCGTCGCGATGTAATAGGGCAGATTTGCCACTAAATCGTACGGTTCATCCAAAAGCTTACTCTTCCAATGCTCTAAAACGTCTCCGCATCGGAGGGTTAGGGCGTTGGTAGCGATGGCATCGGCAAATTGGTGCTCCAAATGCTTGCACAAATCGGTATCGACCTCAAAAGCGGTGACACTTTTGACATCAACTAAATACTTAGTTAAATCACCTAATCCAGGCCCGATTTCAGCGATACGATGGGGTGTATCGGGCATCGATTGGATGATTTGTTGTAAAACACTCTCATCATTTAAAAAGTTTTGACCAAATTTCTTTTTGGCGATAGCGGCGCGATCTTGTTGCATTCGTCCGATTGTACCTGATAAAGTGTTAATGGCTTATTAAATCGTAAAAAAATCTGAACTATCCCTTTATCGTTACTTTTGGTAATGGTCGTTATACTACGTGACAAGAATGAAACTAGGTTGTTTACTATGTCTGAAAACTTTTTTGCCAAACGGATTATTCCGTGTCTGGATGTCAAAGACGGTCGTGTTGTCAAGGGTGTTAATTTTATCGGTCTCAAAGATGCCGGCGATCCCGTCGAAGTTGCCAAACGCTACAACGAAGAGGGTGCCGATGAGTTGACGTTTCTTGATATCACCGCTTCGCATGAAGAGCGCGACACCATCGTTCACATTGTTGAGCAGGTGGCAAAAGAGGTCTTTATCCCTCTCACCGTCGGAGGCGGCATTCGCAAGCTTAATGATATTTATAAACTTCTCAATGTGGGATGTGACAAAGTGAGTATCAATTCGGCGGCAATTAAGCGCCCCGAGTTTATCAACGAAGGGGCGAAGCGTTTCGGGAGTCAGTGTATTGTTGTCGCGATCGATGTGAAAAAGACGGGTGATCAGTACAATGTCTATCTCAACGGCGGTCGTGTCGACACGGGGATTAATGCCTTTGAATGGGCAAAAGAGGTGGTCGATCGCGGAGCGGGAGAGATTTTGCTCACGTCGATGGACGCTGATGGCACCAAAGCGGGATTTGATCTCTCCATCACCGAACAAATCAGCCGCGCAGTGAATGTTCCCGTAATCGCCAGCGGCGGTGCGGGGACGATGGAGCATATCAAAGAGGCGTTCGAGCACGGTGCCGATGCGGCGTTGGCTGCGAGTATTTTTCACTATAAAGAGATCGATATTATGGACCTCAAACGCTACCTATCGGCGAATGGGATTCCGGTACGGTTGTAAAATCGCTATAGAGCATCCCTAAATACTTGTGAATCAAATCAAGCTCTAAATCTAAAAGTAGTATTCTTCGATTTACTAAACAACAAGGTGTGTGATGATTCTTTGTGCCGGCAATAACGAAACATTTGATTTTGCGACACCGATAGGGGTGGGACTGATCGACAGTGCGATCAATCTCACTCGGCACTGCTTGGTGCATAAACCCGAATTTCTCCTTTTCGTCGGGAGTGCGGGAAGTTATGGTGAGCATAAAATCAATGAGATCATCGAGTCTAAAACGGCGGCTAACATCGAGTTAGGATTTTTGGATCAAAGTGCTTATACTCCGATTGACAATGTCGTATCGGCACAAACAGATGATATAAAAGATGTTATCGTCAACTGCTCCAATTACATCACCACGAGCGAGAGGGCGATGGAAAAATTTCGTGCATTGGGGATAGGGATTGAGAATATGGAGTTTTTCAGTGTTATGCGGGTTGCACAGCTCTTTGGTATCCCTGCTGGGGGGGTGTTTTGTGTCACCAACTACTGTGATGCCAATGCCCATCGCGATTTTATCGCCAATCATGGATTTGCCAAAGTACTGCTCCGCGAATATCTCAAAGAAAAAGGG
>JACXUE010000200.1 GCA_014764075.1 Sulfuricurvum sp. | reverse complement strand
TTTGTTTGGATGAGCTCATGTCTTCTTGATTGATTGTGCCGTGAAAGCTACATACGATACGTTCGTCCACTACGATAACGGAATGATGAAGTTTTATGGGCGATACTAACAGTTCAATATTTTGATATTGAATCATTGAGAGGGGATCGCCTTGCATTTTATTGATGACAAGAATAATATTTGTCCCTTTTTGCGCTGATTTTTCGATCTTTTTTTTGAGCTCGGAGTGATTGAATGCGGGGGAGACTATGACGATAGTGTGAGCTTTTTTAAAATAGGTTCCCAAATGATGCAGCATGGCAGAATGGTTATTGGGTAAAATGAAGTGGGTATCGGTACCAAAAACCGAAATAAACAAAGAAAGAATGAGAAGAAGTTTTATCATTTAATTTTTTTTTAGTTACAATGATACCACGAAGCTTTTGGTTGAACAAGAGCATAGAAGAGGGGTAGCAGAGCGTATGAAAATTTTGCTTTTTAACGATAACCCGGTTGTTCGGAAACTGGTGGCTCTCAGTGCGCAAAAAACGAAAGACGAACTGAGTGTTGTATGGTCACTCGATGAGATTAGCGAGAGCGACTATGATCTATTGATTATCGATGATGCGATGTACAGCGATGAGCTTTTTTTATCGCTCAAGGAAGCTATCGCCTATAAAAATACCCTTTTGATAGCAACGCGGGGGCAATCGGCTCCTTTGGGGTTCGATAATATTATCCATAAACCGTTTCTTCCCACCGATTTGGTGGATATGTTTGTTCAAATCGAGAAGAAGATAGCATCATCGGTCGAAGAGAGCGCTCCTAACCCTGTCTCTGTTCCTAAAGCGGCAGACGAACTGATTTATGAAATCAATCTCGAAGAGACATTGCCGGAGCTTTCGGGTGATGAAGATGGATTGAATCTTGAAGATATAGAGTCTTTTGATTGGGGTGATTCAGAAGGCGAAATTGATTTGAGCGGCGATAATTTGGATTTGGAAGGGTTCGATACCGACGAAGAAGAGACCCCTCAAACCGCTGTTCTTGATCAAGAAGAGGTACAAGAGGTTCAAAGTCTCCTCGATGATACCGAAAGTGACGATTGGAATCCAGAAGACGAGATTGCACTAAGTCCCATTGGTGAATCGCTTGATTCGAAAGAGGATGCTTCGACCGATGAAATGGATTTTGCTGAATTGCTTGAAGAGGCACAAAAAGATGAATCGGATGATGAAGAGCTTCCGGTGTTTGAGGAAAAAGAACCGTTAGATGAAGAGGAGTTTGATTTTGATGCTGAACCGACTTTGCAATCAAGTGATGATATTTTGGATGAAACTTTCACATTCGATGAGAGTTTAGGCAATGAATCAGAGTTTGACACGGTCGACGATACGTTGATGGTCGAAGAAAATCTCGGTGATTTGGAATCACAAATCAAAGATGCTATGAATAATCTATCGCCTGAAACGCTAGAGAACGAGTTAGAACTTGGAGATTTGGATCTTGAAGTCGATGACTCGTTGTTAGAGGGGTTGGAGCTTCCTGGCGTCGAAGATGATGAGATGGATAGTGCAGAAGTGGATCCGTTTGATTTACTCGACGAGAAAGAGTTGAAACGGGCTATCGGTGAAGAGGTTGAAGAGGAGAACGAAGAAGCGGAAGCGGTATTGGAACCTATCGAGGAGGAGGAAGAGAGTGTCTCTGCTCCTGCAGAGTGCATTGAGACTAAACCGTCATCTCATGCCGAAGGGGTAGAGGCGCTCCAAGCGTTGCTCAAAGCACTCTCAAACGAAGAGGTCGCCAAATCGCTCAAAGGGCTTAACATCAGTATCAATATCAATTTCGGGAATGATG
>JACXUE010000039.1 GCA_014764075.1 Sulfuricurvum sp. | reverse complement strand
TCAACCAAATCTTTAACCCAAATGCTGTTTTGATTTAGCTCGTTTTCACCGATAACCGCACAATAACGAGCATTGATGCGATCGGCTCCCTTGAGATGATCTTGAAGCTTACGAGGTTTGTATTCAACGACCGCTTTTTCGCTTCGACGCACTTTTTTGGCTGCCAAAAGGATTGGAGTGAGGGCGGATGGATCCATCGCACCGAGATAGTACCCCTCACGCACACGTTCTGGCATTACGATCAACTCCATCAACCGCTCGATCCCTAATGCAAATCCGACCGCAGGGGTTGGTTTTCCGTCCAAAAACTCGATAAGACGATCATAGCGTCCACCGCCGGCGATGGCACTTTGGCTTCCGATGTTGTTGCTTACAAATTCGAAGGCTGTTTTGGAGTAGTAATCGAGTCCGCGCACCAAATTGGTATCGATCTCATACGCAATGGAGTGCTGATCTAGGATCGATTTGAGGGTATCGAAATCGCTTTGGCATCCCTCACAGAGGTTGTTGATCAATTTAGGGGCATTAACATAGAGGCTTTGGCAATTTTCGTTTTTGCAGTCTAGAACACGGATAGGGTTGGTAAGTTTACGTCTCTCACAGTCTGCACAGATCGCATCGCCGCAGCTTTCGATAAAATTGACGAGTTTTTCACGGTAGGCGGGCATACAGTGCTGATCCCCAAGGGAGTTGAGTTTGAGACGGTAGTCGATCCCCAATGCTTTGAGGATGTCTGAAACCATCATAATCACTAACGCATCCTCGTAAACGCTCTCAACGCCAAAACTCTCGATCCCAAACTGATGGAACTCTCTTAGACGACCTTTTTGAGGGCGCTCGTAGCGAAACATCGGTCCGTGATAATAAAAGCGGTGAATCCCCCCCTTTTTATCGAGTTTATGTTGGATAAAGGCACGGACAACCCCAGCCGTCCCCTCTGGGCGAAGACAAACGTCGTTTTCTCCTTTGTCTATAAACTGATACATCTCTTTGCCGACGATATCGCTGGATTCTCCGACCGAGCGCTTGAACAGTGCCGTCTCTTCGAGCAATGGCGTTTCGATGTAGTGAAACCCGTATCGCTTGGCGATGGTAGAGGCGGTGGCGATAAAGTATTCGAATCGTTCATAATCCTCAGAGAGGATGTCGTTCATTCCGCGCAAAGATTGAATCATAAGGCTCCTTTGATAAGGTTGGTAATTTCGGTTGTGATGGTATCGATAGATTGTGTCGCATCGATTACGGTGGTTTGGATTCCCAGTGCATACGCCGAAGCGATAAGGGCATCTTGGATACTGAGGAGGTAATCAACTCCCCGTGATTCGATCGCATCGTGCTCTTTTTGGCTCAGACGGCGGGAGAGCTCTTCAGAGGTGAGTTTGAGAATAAACACCATATCGGGCAATGCCCCGTTGGTGGCGAGACGGTTTAGGGATACCAGTGTCGATTCATCGCAGAGATTTTGGACACTCGCGTATGCCATCCCCGATACGGCGGAGCGGTCACTGATGATGAGATGATTCATATTAGGCAATATGACCTCTTCCGTATGCTCAGCGCGATCGGCTAAAAAGAGGAGAATCTCAGCCATTTTACTCTTTAAATTACCATGCAATACCATGTTGCGAATTTCAACTCCCGCAGGGGTTCCACCCGGCTCTTTGGTAATCACTGCATGCGGAAAAAGGGTGCGAAGCGCTTCGATCTGAGTGCTTTTTCCTGCGGTATCGATCCCCTCTATCGCAACGTACATGATTTTATGCTCCCGATGACATTTTGAACCGATTGTGGAAGGAGGTGTTCCGTTTTACCGTTGAATTTTAGCAGATTTCGGACGATGGAGGAGCTGATAAACGCATGTTTGAGTTTGGGCATCAGATAGACCGTTTCGATACTCGGTTCAAGAGAGTTGTTGAGATACCCCAGTTGAAGCTCAAACTCGAAATCGCTCACCGCGCGGAGTCCACGAATCAAAACCGTTGCCCCCAAAGTGTTTGCCAACTCGACGGTGAGATTGTCAAATCCGACCACCTGAACACGCTCCAAATCTCTCACAGCGAGTTTAACCATATCGACCCGCTCTTGCAATGTAAACATCGGTTTTTTCTCTTGGGAATCGGCGACGGCGACGATCACTTCGTCAAACAATCTTATCCCACGTTCGATAATATCATAATGACCGTTGGTGATGGGATCAAATGTTCCCGGATAAAGGGCAATTTTATGCATTGTGATCACTCCATCGTTTATAGAGATTATTTTCGATACCGAGCAGGTCGAACCATTTGCCGATCATGAAGTTCTCCATTGATTCGAGATCTTGTTGATCACCGTAATAAGCGAGAACGGGAGGGGCGATAATCACCCCCATCATTGATAGCTTGTGCATGTTTTCCAGCGCAATCGGCGAGAAAGGGATTTCACGCGGTGCGAGCACTAGGGTTCGTCGCTCTTTGATCATGACGGCTGCGGCACGGGTTATGAGATTATCGGCAATACCGCACGCGATTTTGGCTAACGTGTTCATACTGCATGGGGTGATAATCATCGCATCGGCTCCGTATGAGCCCGAAGCGACCGATGCCCAAATCTCATCGTTTTTATGGAGGGTAAGATTTTCTTCCTTTTCCAAGACGATTTGTGCGTGATTTGATAGTATCAGATGCTTTTGAACCTCTGAGGGGAGCGCACGGACGAGTTTAAGGCCTAAAGCCGCACCGCTTGCACCACTGATCCCTACGACAATTTTCATAATAATTCCACCCGATTTTCTCCGATTACTTTGGCTTTGACCCGCTTGCCGTCATTTTTTTGGATCGTAATAATATCATAGAGTGACCCCTCTTGTATCGCAGTTGCTCCAAACTCGACGATAACCGTATCATTTTTGACCTCGACAACCACTTTTTCATTTTTCAAAACCAGCGGCATTGTTTCAATTTGGCGAAGGGTCAAGAGTTGATTTGCTTTGAGATTGGAGCGATAACGGGAGGGTTTATCGGGGAGTTGTGTCAATGGTGCATCTTTGAACGTTTTAAAGGGGATCGGCTTGAGAACGGTGTTGAAACCGTTTAGCTTCTCTTTGCGCATAACACCTTGTGAGGTGTGGAGAACAGCGAGTGTAGCGTGTACGTTGTAATCAAGGTAGCGCCGCAAACCGCTCGCATCGATGATGTACAGTGTCCCTTCTGAGTTCAGATAAAACCGCTTGTCAAAATACCCTTTGGTATTTTTTGGCAATGAGGGGAGATATCCTCTAGGGGTTATGATGATCTCATCAATGTTGATGTCGGGGTATTTTTCAAAAAGTTTTGATTCAAGCTGATTTTTAATCGGGGTAAGGTCGACAGGGCTTTTTTTGACAAAATTCACAAAACGGGCTTTAGAGGTATCAACCGCAATCCCGTTAAGTTCAAACGTTTTGGCAATGATGAGAGCGTCAACCCGATAGAGGTTTTTATCCTCTGGGATACGGAGAATTTCAAATTTTTTAGAGATATCAGGGAATAAATCGGTAGAATAGAGAGTATTGTTTTCGAACAGATAATTTTCACCTAACTCATAACCGTATAGAGAAAAAAGTGAGAGAATCAATAGGATCATTTTATACATAGTATAATTGTAACATAAGGGATTTGTTTTTCATCTCTGTTACGTTATCCTATGAGCAAAAATTTTAAACCAAGTTGACGGTAAATGACGATAAAAAATGACAATATTTTGAAAAATCTCGATCTGCTTGAACAGGGGTATATACGAAGTGAGCAAGTAAGTATTGCCTATAAGCAAGCCTTAGCTTCGGTTTATCCACTCTTGTTAGGCTCAGGGATTGTATTCTTTTTCTTTTATCAAAGTGGGTTGTTTTTATTGTTACGATGTGGTTTTTGGCTATGCTCGTCTCGTTAGTGTGGCGTGTTTGGCTGCTAAAAGAGTATCAAAACAATCCATCTAAACATGAGACTCGTACCTGGGAAATCCGTTTTAAATGTGTTATGTTTACATCTGCGGCATTATGGTGAAGTGTTGCATTTTTTGTTTATCAAACTCCCAATTCGATTCAACAATTTTTTCTAATTTTTTTAATTCCCGAGATCGCTTCAATCGCTTCAGGAGCATTAGCCTCCTTATTTTCAATGGCATCACTTTTTTTATTTCTACTTCTTGCTCCGTTATTCGGAGTTATGATGTACCATGGTGGCTTTGAATTTCATATGATGGCAACACTGGTTGCTATTTTCTTTCTCCTTTTAGTCAGTGTGGCAAAATGGATCAATACAAATATTTTGAGTGCTCTTGTCACTAAAAAACTTCACCAAAAAGCGATTGATGCCCTCAAACTCTCCGAAGAGCGATTTGAAACGATTTTCAAAGACGCTCCGGCGGGGATTTTTTACTACGATAACGATTTGAAAGTTGTTGAAAGTAACAATGAAATGCTTCAAATTCTCCAAATTCCGCGTGAGAAAATGATTTACGAACCTCTCCGATTTACAATACTGAGGGAGAAATTGTCGGATGGGCAGAGATTGTCTCTGATATCACCGAGCGTATCAATGCGGAGGAGAAAATCAAGCACCAAGCTTATTTTGATGCGTTGACCAATATCCCAAACCGTGTATTACTTAAAGATCGGATTGAACAAACGCTAGCTCATTACCGTCGCCATAGAGGTCTTTTGGCAGTGATGTTTTTGGATTTGGATCATTTCAAAAGCGTTAATGACTCCTTGGGGCACTATATCGGTGATGCGTTGCTGGTGGAGACAGCTCATTGGCTTAAAATGATCTGTTGAGAGGGAGATACGGTTGCCCGTTTGAGAGGAGATGAATTCGTCGTATTGTTGGTCGAGTTGGGCAAAGATCCTCATACTGCGGCCAAACATGCCGAAAGTGTAGCTGAAAAAAATACACGAAGCCCTCTCTTACCCTTTTGAATTAGGGCAGTATGGTCCCATCATGACGAGTTTGAGTAGTGGAATCGCGTTGGTTCATTCGGATGAACATAACGCCGATGATTTGCTCAAATTTGCCGATACGGCAATGTATCAGGCCAAAAAAGAGGGGAGTAACACCACCCGTTTTTATCAAGAACAGATGGAACATTGGATCAAAAAAACGGCTCTTTATGGAAAATGCCCTTCGCAATGCGGTTAAAAACAATGAACTGGAACTCTATTATCAGCCAGTCATTGAGATTGCGACTAGAAAGATCATTGGTGCCGAAGCGCTGTTGCGGTGGAACCATCCTCAAATGGGATTGGTGATGCCCGATGAGATGATTGAGATCGCCGAAGAGAGCGGATTCATCGTCAGCATCGGCGAATGGGTTTTACGTGAAGCGTGTACCCAATTCGTCAAATGGAGAGCGGATCGTGTCGGTGTTTCTCCGATTGAGAGAATAGCTATCAACATAAGTGCAGTGCAGTTTCGTCAAAACGATTTTGTCGATAAAGTGATCAATATTGTCGCCGAGAGCGGCATTGTCCCCTCGATGCTTGAACTAGAGCTAACCGAATCAGTCATTGTTGATAAGATCGATACCGTTATTGAGAAAATAAAACGTCTGCGAAAAGCGGGGATCGCTATTTCGATGGATGATTTCGGTACGGGATATTCATCGCTTGCCTATTTGAAACGGCTGCCGTTTACGACGTTGAAAATCGATCGGACATTTGTCCGTGACATTACGATCGATGAAGATGATGCGGCGTTGATTGAGACGATACTCTCTATGGCGTCGATTTTCAAACTCGATGTGATTGCCGAGGGGGTTGAGACGATCGAGCAGTTTGAGTTTCTCGCATCGCATGGATGCCAATATTTTCAAGGGTATTTGTGCAGTAAAACGGTACAGGTTTCGAAATTCGAAGAGCTATTTCTCCACGAAATACAAAGCTGTAGTTCAGGGGTATAGCAGTTCTGCGGTTCGTTTTATCGCTTTGTCGATATGATCGACGATATTTTCGTGTCCTATTTTTTCATCCAAATGGGATTTATGTATAAATCGGTGTACTTGTTCGTTGACTCCAGAGAGGATTAGTACCGTGTTTTGTGTATGGAGTCTCTCGTGAAGCACTTCGAGCGCGTGAAGCCCTGCCGCATCGATGAGCGGTACGTAGCGCATCCGCAGGATAAAAATACGGGGTGGCTTTTCAAACAGCATGAGGGTATCGATCAGTTTCTCGGCAACCCCGAAAAAGAGGGGACCTTGGATCTCGTAGACTTCGACCTCTTGGGGGATTGTTTTGTTAGCAATCGAATCGGGATCTTCCTCTTCGTTCTGGATCGCTTTGATTTGGGTCGCTTTCATCATCTGATCGATAAAGAGGATTGAGGCAAGGGCGATCCCCGCTTGGATGGCGAAATTCAGATCGACCAAAACGGTCAGAGCAAAGGTGAGAATCATGACGATTCTATCGCTTCGGGGGGCTTTCATGATTTCGCGGACATGTTTGATCTCCGACATATTCCATGCTACCACCATCAAAATAGCCGCTAGTGCCGCTAGTGGAACCTTGATAATTAGCGGTGAGAGCAAGAGCACAAACACAAAGAGCCACAACGCGTGCATCATCCCTGCGACCGGAGTACGAGCTCCGGCTTTGATATTGGTTGCGGTACGGGCGATGGCACCGGTAGCGGGAAGACCGCCGAAGACACCCGAAGCGACATTGGCGATGCCCTGACCGAGAAGTTCGGCATTGGATTTGTGACGTGTTCCGCTCATACCATCGGCGACGACGGCGGAGAGAAGCGATTCGATCGCCGCTAGCGTTGCGATAGTGATAGCATCGGGGAGTAACAGTCGGAGTTTATCGAACGTGATGTGCGGCCAAACTGGGGTCGGGAGCATCGAGGGGATAGAGCCAAAGCGGCTCTCAATCGTCTCAACAGGTAGGGAGAATGCCCAAACAACCAACGCGCTGAGGGTAACGACGATGATAGGGCCGGGAATTTGCGGAAGATGCTTTTTGGCGAGCAATATCACTCCGATAGATGAAAGAGCGAGGATCACGGCGATAAAATTGGTCTCTCCCAAATGGGCGACGTAGAGATGAAGTTTATCGATGAAATCGGGTGGGATCGTCTCGATCGAGAGACCGAAAAAATCGCGAATTTGGGAGAATGCGATGAGCAACGCGATGCCGGAGGTGAATCCGACGATCACAGGATAGGGGATGAATTTAATCAATTCTCCGGCACGGAAAAACGCCATGATAATCAGAATGATCCCTGCCATAATCGTAGCAAGTACTAACCCCTCGTAGCCGTGCTTCATCGCGACGAGGGAGACAGTGACGATAAATGCCGCTGTCGGACCACCGATCTGATATCGGCTCCCACCGTGCGCCGAAATCAAAAAACCGGCGACGATCGCGGTAAAAAGTCCCCGCTCCGGCGGGAGATTGGAAGCAATAGCTATCGCCATCGCCAGCGGTAGTGCGACGATGGCTACCGCTAGCCCTGCTATCGCATCGGCGATGAAATCGGATCTGTTGTAACCTTGGCGTCTAAACAAGGTGATGAGTTTCGGTTCCAAAGAGTCATGGATAGAGTGAAGCATGGTCAAATCTTTCAAAAGTAAAATAATGATGCAAGTTTAGCACTTTTAGTGACTCTTTAACTATATTTAAGTATTATTTTATAAATTAAACCTGTCGATTTACCCCGCTATTCTGCCGCATTTCCGAAATTCGCTATTTCGTTTTTTAGGCTTTTCTCCACCAATAAAACAGAGATTGTGCGGTGATCGTCCAATGGAGTGTGTATGTTATTGTTGTCACCAAAGCAAGAGTGGTTCGGGAACGTTCGCAGCGACATCCTTGCCGGAATCGTCGTTGCCCTTGCCCTCATCCCCGAATCGATCGCCTTTTCGATTATTGCGGGCGTTGATCCCAAAGTGGGGCTCTATGCGTCGTTTTGTATTGCGACGGTGATTTCGTTCGTCGGCGGGCGCGCGGGGATGATCTCTGCGGCGACCGGTGCGATGGCATTACTCATGGTGACGCTGGTGAAAGAGCACGGGTTGCAATATTTGATGGCGGCAACCCTTTTGACGGGGTTGTTGCAAATAGTGGCGGGGTATTTGAAACTCGGCGTATTGATGAGTTTTGTTTCTCGTACCGTCGTGATCGGGTTTGTGAATGCGTTGGCGATTTTGATTTTTATGGCGCAGTTGCCCGAATTAACCAACGTTACCTGGCATGTGTATGCTCTGACCGCATTAGGGTTGGCAATCATTTATCTTTTTCCCTATATCCCAAAACTTGGATCTTTGGTCCCCTCGCCCCTTGTCACGATTGTCGTTCTAACCGCGGTGACGGTAGCGATGGGGATCGATGTCCGTACTGTCGGCGATATGGGACAGCTCCCAGACGCATTGCCGATCTTTTTATTGCCTGATGTTCCGCTGAACCTCGAAACCCTTTTGATCATTTTTCCCTACTCGGCAGCATTGGCGGCAGTGGGACTGTTGGAATCGTTTATGACGGCGACGATCGTCGATGACATGACCGATACCGACAGCGATAAAAACCGTGAAGCTAAAGGGCAGGGGATTGCCAACGTCGTCAGCGGATGCATGGGTGGCATGGCGGGATGCGCCATGATCGGTCAGTCGGTTATCAACATCAAATCTGGCGGGCGGGGACGTTTATCGACACTCATCGCAGGGGTACTGCTTCTCATAATGGTGGTGTTTATGTCCGATTTAATCAAACAAATCCCGATGGCGGCACTTGTATCCGTCATGATTATGGTCTCTATCGGGACGTTTAGTTGGCCATCCGTAAAAGGTCTTAAAACCTTGCCTCTTTCGACCAATATCGTGATGATCGTCACCACGGGTGTGGTTGTTGCAACCCATAATCTCGCACTCGGAGTGTTAAGTGGGGTTTTGCTCGCCTCACTCTTTTTTGCGAACAAAATCAGCCACTTTATGTATTGTGATAAATCGTATGAAGAGACAAGCAGTACTCGTATCTATAAATTTGTTGGGCAAATCTTCTTTAACTCCGCCGATCGTTTCGCCGATGCGTTTGACTACAAAGAGGAGGTTAAAAACGTTATAATCGATATTACGCGTGCCCATTTTTGGGATATATCAGCAGTACATGCCCTCGATAAAGCGGTGATTAAACTCCGTAAAATGGGGAAAGAGGTCGAAGTGATCGGTCAAAATGAGGCGACTCGGACGATCATCGACCGCTTCGGTATCCACGACAAACCCTCGGAGATTCAAAAAATGATGGGGGCTCATTAATCGCTTTTGGATACAATAGGCT
>JACXUE010000038.1 GCA_014764075.1 Sulfuricurvum sp. | reverse complement strand
GTTAACTCACTAAACCAAGACGGAAAAGTAAAACGTTTCCGTGGTCTTGCTGGTAAACAAAACGACTTTAAAAAGTTCTATGTAAAATTGCCAGAAGGCGCACAAATCGATAGTTTGGCGGTGTAATATGGCGATCAAAACGTATAAACCAACTACACCGAGCCGACGTTTTTATACAAACGTTGATAACTCGGACATCACGGCAAAAGCGTCTGTACGCTCCTTGTTGATAAAACTTCCAGCTGCTGCTGGACGTAACAACAACGGTCGTATCACGTCACGCCACAAAGAAGCGGGAGCGAAAAAGCTCTACCGTATCATCGATTTTAAACGTAACAAATTCGGTGTCGCCGGAACAGTTGCAGCGATCGAGTATGATCCGTATCGTAACTGTCGTATCGCTTTGATCAACTATGTTGATGGGGAGAAACGTTACATTCTTCAACCGAAAGGTTTGGTTGTTGGTGATAGCGTTATGGCGGCTGAAAGCGGACTCGATATCAAAGCGGGCAACGCGATGAAATTGATGAACATCCCTGTGGGTACAACGGTTCATAATATTGAGCTTAAACCGGGAAAAGGCGGTCAAATCGTCCGTTCGGCAGGAACATCAGCGCAAATCATGGGTCGCGAAGGAAAATACGTCTCTCTTCGTCTTCCATCAAGCGAAATGCGTTATGTTTTAGGTGAATGTATGGCAACAGTGGGCGTCGTCGGTAACGAAGAATACATCAACGTTGTTTTTGGTAAAGCGGGTCGTACACGTTATATGGGTATTCGTCCTCAAACGCGTGGTTCTGCGATGAACCCTATCGATCACCCGCACGGTGGTGGTGAAGGTAAAACTAACTCGGGACGTCACCCGGTTACTCCATGGGGTAAACCGACTAAAGGTGCTAAAACACGTAAGAAGAAAGCAAGTGATAAATTGATTATTACTCGCCGTAAACCAAATGCTAAAAGGGTAGGCTAATCATGGCTAGATCAGTAAAAAAAGGACCATTCGTTGATGGACACCTTATGAAAAAAGTGATTGCTGCCAAAGAGACGAAAAGCAACAAACCAATCAAAACATGGTCGCGCCGCAGCGTGATTTTACCGGATATGATCGGTTTGACGTTCAACGTTCACAATGGCCGTCAGTTTGTACCGGTTTTCGTAACAGAAAACCACATCGGTTACAAACTTGGTGAATTTGCACCGACACGTACTTTCAAGGGCCACAAAGGTTCTGTACAAAAGAAAATCGGGAAATAAGGAAGAGATATGGCAAGAGCACTATTAAAATTCGTTCGCGTATCTCCGACGAAATCTCGTTTGATCGCTCGCGAAGTTCAAGGAATGAATGCAGAGCAAGCAATGGCTGCGTTGGAGTTTACTCCAAACAAAGCGGCTCGTATAATCGCTAAAGTGGTTGCGTCAGCAGTTGCTAACAGCGGCATCGATGCGGAAAACTGTGTTATCACATCATGCCGCGTTGACAACGGTCCGGTTTTGAAACGTTTCATGCAACGTGCACGCGGAACCGCTTCTGGTATCCGCAAACCGACAGCACACATTTTGGTAGAAGTAGAGGGTAAATAATTATGGGTCATAAAGTTAATCCTATCGGACTTCGTCTGGGCATCAACCGCAACTGGGAATCACGCTGGTTCCCTAACTTCAAAACGGCTGCGGTTTCTTTGGGCGAAGACCATAAAATTCGTACCTATTTGAAAAAAGAACTCTACTACGCAGGTGTGAGCAACATCGTGATCGAACGAACTGCGAAACGTCTTCGTGTTACGATCATTGCGGCTCGTCCGGGTATTATTATCGGTAAGAAAGGTTCTGACATTGAAAAAATCAAAGAATCTCTTCAAAGTCTTGTCGGTAAACCGGTAGCAGTAAACATTAAAGAAGAGAAAAAAGCGCAATCGTCTGCACAACTTGTTGCCGAAAACGTTGCGACTCAACTTGAAAAGCGTGTCGCTTTCCGTCGGGCGATGAAAAAAGTTATGCAAAACGCACAACGTGCAGGGGCTAAAGGTATCAAAGTTTCAGTTTCAGGTCGTCTCGGCGGTGCTGAGATCGCTCGTACTGAGTGGTACCTTGAAGGTCGCGTACCGTTGCATACCCTTCGTGCAAAAATCGATTACGGTTTTGCTGAAGCGCACACTACTTACGGTGTAATCGGTATCAAAGTTTGGATTTTCAAAGGTGAAGTTCTCACCAAAGGGATCCAGCCAGAACTAAAAGAATCTAAAGAAGAGGGTCGTGATAATAAACCACGTCGTCCTCGTCGAAAGGCTGACTAATCATGTTAATGCCAAAGCGTACGAAATATCGTAAACAAATGAAAGGGCGTAACCGAGGTTACGCTACGAATGCAAATAAGCTTGATTTCGGGTCAATCGGATTCAAAGCTACGGAAGCGGGACGTATTAACTCTCGCCAAATAGAAGCGGCTCGTATTGCAGCAAACCGTCACATTAAACGTCAAGGTAAAATCTGGATCCGCGTGTTCCCAGATAAACCGTTGACTGCCAAGCCGCTTGAAGTGCGTATGGGTAAAGGTAAAGGTTCTGTTGATCAATGGGTAATGAACATCAAGCCAGGTCGTATCATTTTTGAAATGGGTGGGGTTGAAGAGACTCTTGCTCGCGAAGCTTTGTCGCTCGCGATGCAAAAACTCCCGTTCAAAACAAAAATCGTAACTGCGGAGATGAGCAATGAAATATACTGATTTGAACGGCAAGAGTGCTGCTGAACTTCAAGGGATGCTCAAAGAGAAAAAAATTGAGCTTTTCACTTTGAAAATCAAGCAAAAAATGATGCAATTGACGAATACGAGCGAACTTCGCACGGCGAAAAAAGACATTGCACGCATCAACACTGCCATCAGAGCAGTGAAGTAAGGGCTAAGCTATGACACACAAACGTGAAATTCAAGGTATCGTAGTGACTAAAGCAGGCGACAAAACAGCGACCATCGTTGTTGAGCGCCGCGTTATGCACCCACGTTACCATAAAACGGTCAAACGTTTCAAAAAATATCAAATCCACGACGAAAATAACCAGCTTAATGTTGGCGACGAAGTGGTTGCGATCGAATGTCGTCCGATCTCTAAATCAAAATCGTTCCGTTTGAAAACTCTTGTTAAAGGAGCAAACGCATGATTCAAAGTTTTACCCGTCTAGTTGTAGCCGATAATACCGGTGCAAAAGAGTTGATGTGTATTAAAGTGCTTGGCGGTTCAAAACGTCGTTATGCGACAGTAGGCGATGTTATCATCGCTTCTGTTAAAAAAGCGGCTCCAACCGGTAAGATCAAACGTGGACAAGTCGTTACAGCAGTAGTTGTTCGTACGAAAAAAGAGGTTCACCGTGAAAACGGTTCACTTATCCGTTTCGATGAAAATGCAGCCGTAATTCTTGATAAAAAACGTGAGCCGATCGGTACACGTATTTTCGGACCTGTCAGTCGTGAAGTTCGTTACGCAGGTTTCATGAAAATCGTTTCATTGGCTCCGGAGGTTGTATAATGGCAAAATTTAATTTCAAAAAAGGTGATATCGTAGAAGTTATCACCGGTGATGACAAAGGCACTAAAGCAGAATTGCTTCAAGTGATGCCTAAGAAAAACAAAGTAATCGTAAAGGGTGTTCGTGTTGCGAAAAAGGCGATCAAACCTAGCGAGCAAAATCCACAAGGCGGATTTTTGAACAAAGAGATGCCGATCGATGCATCAAATGTCCGCAAAGTTGAGGCGTAATCATGGCACGACTAAAAGATAAATATTTGGCTCTTAAACCTGAGCTTCAATCTGCTCTTGGAATTGCAAACGTTATGCAAGTTCCGGCACTTGAAAAAGTGATCATCTCCGTCGGTTGTGGTTTTGCCATGAAAGACAATAAATTGATCCAAAATATTCAAGACACTATCAGCAATATCGCTGGTCAGCGTGCAATGATTGTCAATGCACGCAAATCGGTTGCCGGATTTAAAGTACGCGAAGGGATGCCCGTCGGTGTTAAAGTTACCCTTCGCGGTGCTCAAATGTACGATTTTATGGATAAATTGATCAACATTTCACTTCCACGGGTTAAAGACTTCCGTGGTATTCCTCGTAACGGTTTTGACGGTCGCGGAAACTACAATTTTGGTATCACTGAACAACTGATCTTCCCTGAAGTCAATTACGATGATATCATGCAAATCCACGGAATGAATATCACTGTGGTAACTACTGCAACAGCAGATAAAGATGCGTTCAAGCTTCTTGAAATGCTCGGTATGCCGTTTGCTAAAGGGAGAGAATAATGGCTAAAAAGTCAATGATCGCCAAAGCGGCGCGTAAACCTAAGTTTGCAGTTCGTGCGTATACACGTTGCCAGATTTGTGGACGTCCACACTCTGTTATCAGTGATTTCGGAATTTGTCGCGTTTGCTTCCGTAAAATGGCAAACGAAGGGTTGATCCCAGGCGTTAGAAAGTCAAGTTGGTAATTCCAACTTGATACTCCTAATGATTAGATAAGGAAAAAAAATGATTAATGATTTGATCGCGGATTCGTTGACACGTATCCGTAACGCAACTATGCGGCGTTTGGATTCTACAACATTGATGCATTCAAAAGTTGTAGAAGCGGTAGTTGCCATTTTGGCAGACAAAGGGTACATTGATAGCTTTAACGTAGTTGAAGACGGCGTTAAAAAAACGATCAATGTCGTATTAAAATACGATGAAAAAGGTCGTACGGTTATTAATGAAGTAAAACGTGTCTCTAAACCGGGACGTCGTATTTACAAAGGTAAAGATGAACTTAAACGTTTCAAAAACGGTTATGGCACCATCATCGTCAGCAGTTCAAAAGGAGTTCTTCCTAACGATAAAGCGTATGAGCTTGGCGTTGGCGGCGAAGTCCTTTGTACAATTTGGTAAGGAGATAAGATGTCACGTATTGGAAAACTTCCTATTTCTATCCCATCTGATATTAAAGCGACGATCGATGGAACTGTCATCACTTTCGTGAAAGGTTCAACAACACAAGTTTTGGATACGCGCGGCAACTGCGGTGTAACGCTTGAAGATAACACTTTGACATTCAGTACAAACTCTGATAGCCGTACAGATCGTGCATTTTGGGGTACTTACCGTGCTTTGGCTGCAAACATCGTTACCGGTTTGACAACTGGTTTTGAGAAAAAACTGGAAATCAACGGGGTTGGTTACCGTGCCGCAGTAAACGGAAACGTATTGAATTTACAACTTGGATTTAGCCACGATATCAACTACGATATCCCAGCTGGAATTACCATGGTAGTAGATAAAAACGTTATCAGCATTAAAGGTGCAGACAAACAACAAGTTGGTCAAATCGCCGCTGAAATCCGTTCATTCCGTCCACCTGAGCCGTATAAAGGTAAAGGTGTTAAATATTCTGATGAGACTATCGTGCGTAAAGCCGGTAAGACATCTAAGAAATAAGGGGCGATGAAATGACAGGTAAAACACTTAAAAACAAAGCGGCAAAACGTCTCCAACGTAAACGTCGTATCCGCTCTAAAATTTCAGGATGTGCGGCATTGCCACGTGTCTCGGTATTTCGTTCAAATCGCTATATCAGCGCGCAAGCGATCAATGATGAGGCGGGTGTGACATTGGCAGCAGTCCATTCAAAAACTTTGGGTTTCAAAGCAAACGTCGAAGGTGCTCAAAAAGCAGGTGAAGCGTTTGCAAAAACCCTCAAAGATGCCGGTATCAATGAAATCACGTTCGATCGTAACGGGTTCTTGTACCATGGTGTTGTAAAAGCGTTTGCCGATGCACTTCGTGCAAATGAAATCAAGTTTTAAGGGCCGATGATGCAAGCGATTAACAGAGAAGAATTTGCAGAAGCGATCGTAAACATCGGTCGTGTAACGAAAGTTGTAAAGGGTGGTCGACGTTTCCGTTTTACCGCTTTAGTTGTTGTAGGAAATAAAAAAGGGACCGTTGGATACGGTGTCGGGAAAGCAAAAGAGGTTCCCGATGCTATCCGCAAAGCGGTTGACGAAGCGTTCAAAAACTTGACTGAAGTGAAGATCAAAGGTACTACCATCGCTCACGATATCGAAGTAAAATACAACGCTAGCCGTATCTTGCTTAAACCTGCATCTGAAGGTACAGGGGTTATCGCCGGTGGTGCTACCCGTCCAGTACTTGAGCTTGCTGGTATCCAAGACATCTTGACGAAGTCTTTGGGTTCTAACAATCCAAACACCGTGGTTCGTGCAACTATCGATGCACTATCACGTATCAAAGGATAAGTAATGGCACTCGAAAATCTTACTCCCGCCGAGGGTTCAACCCATACTAAAAAACGTCTTGGCCGCGGCCAAGGTAGTGGTCAAGGTAAAACAGCCGGAAAAGGTAACAAAGGTCAAAAAGCGCGCAAAGGTTACAATGAAAAACGTAACTTCGAGGGTGGACAACAACCACTTGCACGCCGTTTGCCTAAAATCGGTTTTATCTCAGGTGTTATCAAACCATACGTTATCAATGTTGAGAAAGTGAAAGAAGTAGCTGAGCTCTCTGAGATTACGATGGAGAGCATCCGCGCTGTACACCGTATGAAAAAATCGGTTACAAGTGTCAAGCTTGTAGGGGCTAGCGCTAAAGATTTAGCATCTAAAATTAAAGACGAAAACGTTACGACAACTGGTAAGTAATGAACCAACAACTTGTAAACAAGATCTTAATTACGATCGGTTTTCTTTTTATCTTCCGGATGCTGGCATACGTGCCGGTACCGGGTGTTGACACAGCCGTCATTGCATCATTTTTTGATAGCCATTCTGGTGACGCACTAGGTCTATTTAATATGTTCAGCGGAAACGCGGTTGAACGTCTATCTATCATCTCTCTTGGCATCATGCCCTACATTACCGCCTCAATTATCATGGAGCTTCTTGCAGCGACCTTCCCGAACTTAGCGCAAATGAAAAAAGAGCGTGACGGTATGGTGAAATACATGCAGATTATCCGTTATGCGACCATCGTTATTACGATTGTACAAGCGATCGGGGTGAGTATCGGATTGCAAAGCATGAGTGGGAAAGATGGAAGCAGTGCGATTTTGGTCGATCACAATACGTTTATCCTTTTGGCGGTCGTATCGATGCTGGCGGGGACTATGTTGTTGATGTGGATCGGAGAGCAGATTACTCAAAACGGTATCGGTAACGGTGTGTCGTTGATTATCTTTGCGGGGATTGTATCGGCAATCCCGAGCGCAATTTCTCAAGCGGTAACGATGGTCAATACTGGGGCTATGAGTTTTCTGACGCTTCTTGCAATCGTAGTACTCATGATTGCTACGGTATTAGTTATCATCTATGTCGAACTTGGGGAACGCCGTATTCCGGTTACTTATGCGAAAAAGACAATTATGCAAAATCAAAACAAGCGAGTTATGAATTATATACCGGTCAAAGTCAATCTTTCAGGGGTTATTCCGGTTATTTTTGCTTCAGCTATTTTGATGTTTCCGATGACGGTAATGTCATCAAGTACGAACCCTTATGTTCAAGCGGTAGCGGATGTTTTGAATCCGAATCACTACTTCTTTAATGTTTTACAGTTTACATTTATTGTATTTTTTGCATTCTTTTATGCATCTATCGTGTTTAATGCAAAAGATATTTCTGAAAACCTCAAGCGTCAAGGCGGTTTTATTCCAGGTGTTCGTCCGGGTGAATCAACCAAAGAGTTTTTGAATGACACAGCAGGCCGTTTAACCATTACGGGTGCTATTTATCTTGGTCTTATCGCAACATTACCGTGGGTCATTGTCAAAGCGATGGGAATACCGTTTTTCTTCGGAGGGACGGCGGTTTTGATCGTGGTTCAGGTTGCGCTGGATACTATGCGTCGTATTGAGGCACAGGTTTATATGTCAAAATACCAAACCCTTAGCGCGGTTGGCCTGTAACAATGGCGATCGCTCTACGCAAAAATGATGAAATAGCAAAACTTCGTGAGGCGAATCGAATCGTCGGAGCGACGTTGGAACTATTGGCTTCTCACGCTAAACCGGGAGTTACGTTAAAAGAGCTTGACGCCATCGGTGAGGATTTTATCCGCAGTCAAGGCGCAACCCCCTCTTTTAAAGGACTTTATGGTTTTCCCAGTGCCGTTTGTACTTCCCTTAACGAAGTAATCATTCACGGTATCCCTACCGATTATCCGTTGCAAGAGGGGGATATAATTGGATTCGATGTCGGGACAAAAAAAGGGGGCTATTTTGGCGATGCGGCAATATCTGTCGGCGTAGGTAAAATCACTGCCGAGGATGAAGCGTTGATTGCGTGTGCCAAAGATGCTCTCTATTATGCTATCGACATTATCCAAGAGGGGATGCGCTTTAAAGAACTCTCCTATGAGCTCGAAACCTTTATCAAAGGGCGTGGCTTCGTACCGTTGCGTGGCTTTTGCGGTCACGGGATCGGAAAAAAGCCGCACGAAGAACCGGAAATTCCGAACTATTTAGATGGTCCCAACGCCAAGGCGGGACCTAAAATCAAAAACGGAATGGTGTTTTGTTTGGAACCAATGATTTGTCAAAAAGAGGGAACCTCTAAAATTTTGGCAAACGGTTGGGATGTTGTGAGCACGGATGGGCTGAGAGGCTCTCATTACGAGCATACGGTTGCGATTATCAACGGTAGAGCTGAAATATTATCAATCGCGTAAAGGAAGAGTCATGGCAAAAGATGATGTCATTGAAGTAGACGGAAAGATTATTGAGGCACTACCCAATGCAACGTTTCGTGTTGAGTTGCCAAATGGTCACGTGATTTTGTGTCATATCGCAGGTAAAATGCGGATGCACTACATTAAAATCCTCCCTGGGGATACGGTAAAAATCGAACTGACTCCTTATAGTTTGGACAAAGGTCGAATTACTTATCGTTACAAATAATCCCCAATCAGGGATTATTGTACAAAGTGACAGCAGTAGTCGGATACGCTTTTCACTTTCAAATTGAACGCGCTGTTCGCAGCAACATCAAAATTTTGGGCTCCAACAACATTGATCCACTCCTCTGAGCCCGGAAGCTGTACCTCCATCTCACCACTCATAATCTCCATGATCTCTTTATCACCCGTGTTAAAGGTGTATTCGCCCGGCATCATGATCCCGAGGGTTTTGAAGGTGTCTTGACCCCTATATATTATTTTGTTGATAAAAACAACAGTTTAGGATATATAAATGTCACTAAAGAAAATTGGGCTGGATCGATGATCTCTTACATGCAAATGACTATGCCGAAGC
>JACXUE010000199.1 GCA_014764075.1 Sulfuricurvum sp. | reverse complement strand
GTTCTCGGCGGTATCCTCTTGGCAGAACCGATTATCTGGCTGTTGTTTGAGCGGGGAGCTTTTGATCTGGAAGATACCCTCAATACCGCCCGCGTCCTCCAAATGTACATGGTGGGATTGATCCCTTTTGGGTTGGCAAAACTCTTTTCGATGTACCTCTACGCACAGCACAAACACCTCAAAGCGGCGAAAATCGCTGTTATCTCCCTCGTGATCAATCTAATTTTCTCGGTTATTTTGATGCAGAGGATAGGGGCGGCAGGTTTGGCATTGGCAGGAAGTATCGGTGGAGCGGTACAACTGATCCTCACCGTCAAAGAGGTGGGATGGAGTATTTTTTGTGAGCTTCTCAAAACCCGCTTTAGCCTCTATTTTCTCCTCGGAACAACCGGTTTTGGTGTGGCATTCTATGCTCTAAACCAATTTTTGATACACTTAATCCGATAATTTACAGGATTCACAATGACCATTTATGATAGCATCCAAAAAACAAAGCTACCTTTTATCCCGCTCCAAGAGGGTAAAGTATCCCTCTACGTCTGCGGTCCGACCGTTTATGACGATGCCCATTTGGGACATGCTAGAAGTGCGTTGGTATTCGATCTATTGCGCCGTGTTTTGGAAGCAAAAGGGTATGATGTCCTCTTCGCCCGTAATATCACCGATATTGATGACAAGATCATAAACAAAGCGCGTGAACTAGCGATCAGTACGAGCGAAATCGCTGAGCGCTATACGGCGGCATACCATCGTGATATGGAGGCCATCGGCGTGAGGGCGCCGAACTTAGAGCCTAAAGCAACCGAGTCGATCGATGCGATGGCGGAGATGATCCAAAAACTCCTCGACAAAAAACACGCCTATCTCATCAGCAACGGCGACATCTATTTCGATACCTCCAGTGACAAAAACTATCTCTCCCTCTCCAACCGTCAAAGCTCTGAAAACGTCAGCCGTGTCGAAAAAGTCTCCGAAAAACGCAATGAAGCCGATTTTGCCCTCTGGAAAGCGGTACATGATGATGGGGTCGCGTTTGACTCTCCGTTCGGGCGCGGCCGTCCGGGGTGGCATTTAGAGTGTTCGGCGATGATCGAGCGCTATGTGAGTCCCCATGTCGGAAACTACGCCATCGACATCCACGGCGGCGGAGCCGATTTGCTCTTTCCCCACCACGAAAACGAAGCGGCGCAAACCCGCTGCGCATCCAACCATGAGTTGGCTAAATACTGGATGCACAACGGGTTTGTTACCATCGACGGGGAGAAAATGTCCAAGAGCCTCGGTAACAGCTTTTTCCTCAAAGACGCTCTCAAAGCCTATAACGGCGAAGTGCTCCGTTTTTATCTCCTAAGCACCCACTATCGGGGGGATTTTAACTTCAACGAAGAGGATCTAATCGCCTCCAAACGGCGTCTTGATCGCCTCTACCGTCTCAAAAAGCGCCTTTTCGGTCTCACTGCAGAAGTGATCGATACCGAGTTTAAACGCAATCTTCTCGAAGCATTGGGGGACGATCTGAATGTCTCCCGCGCCTACGCCCTCATCGACGAGCTGATCAGCAGTGCCAATGAAGCACTTGATCAAAATCCGAAAGACAAAACCTATCGCCAAATACTCCTCTCATCTCTCTCAACCATCGAGACAATATTGGGATTTGGGGGACAAAACCCGTTCGAGTATTTTCAATTCGGATTAGATGAGACCTCCAAAGGAAAAATCGAAGATTTGATCCTCCGACGAACCGAAGCCAAAAAAGCCAAAGATTTTGCCACCTCCGACGCGATCCGCGATGAACTCACCGCATTGGGAATATCGATCATGGATACTCCATTGGGGACATTTTGGGAGAGTAGAGAGTGA
>JACXUE010000198.1 GCA_014764075.1 Sulfuricurvum sp. | reverse complement strand
TCCTTGGACAACATTGCGAGGGCGATTTGTGCCGCTTCTTGCTGAGCGTGTTTTTTGCTTTTTCCGCACGCGGAGGCGTACCGTTTTCCGTCGATGATGACGGCAACTTCGAACTCTTTTTTATGGTCTGGCCCGTGAGCCGCGATGAGCCGGTATTCCGGAGTGGTACCGTAGTGAGCCTGCGTGAGCTCTTGGAGAGAGGTTTTGTAATCTTTGAAGAGCGAATCGAGGGAGATGTCGGGATGTACCAGTTCCAACAAGGCAATGGTGATCTCTTCTACTTTTGAAAGACCCGTTTCGAGGTAGATCGCCCCCATAACCGCTTCAAATGCATTGGACAAAAGAGAGCTTTTGGTTCGTCCGCTGTTATTCTCTTCGGCGTTGGAGAGATAGATATGCTCCCCGAGGTTGAGGTGGTTTGCTAATGCGGTAAACCCATCTTCATTCACAAGCGAAGCGCGCATTTTGGAGAGTTTTCCCTCATCATATCCGCGAAATTTTTTAAAGAGGTACTCTCCGACGATCAGATCGAGTACCGCGTCTCCTAAAAACTCCAAGCGCTCATTATTGTAGGGCTGTTTGTAGCTTTTATGCGTCAGCGCTTCAATAAGGAGCTCTTTGTTTTGAAAGGTGTACCCTAGTCGTTCTTGCAGGGCTTGTAGATCATTCATCTTTATTTTTATCCTTTTTTTGATTTTTGAAGGTGAGGGTTATCTCAACCCACTTTTATACTGTTCCGCCACCTCTTTGGCGATGATGTCGCACCGTTCGTTTTCGGGATGACCGTTGTGTCCTCGTACCCAAACTCCGTTGATCCGGTGGGGTGCTGAAACGCGTAGATACTCCTGCCACAAGTCCGGATTTTTGACTTTCGCGAAATTGCGTTTGACCCACCCTTCCAGCCATTCATTAATCCCTTTGATCACGTACGATGAATCGGAGATAATCGTAACATCGCAAGGCTCTTTGAGGGCACGAAGCCCCTCAATCACCCCCAGCAGCTCCATTCGGTTGTTGGTTGTATGCGCTTCGCCGCCACTGATGATCCGCTCTTTGTCTCCGTAGCGTAGAATTGCACCAAATCCCCCTGGTCCGGGGTTGCCCAGTGCTGAGCCATCACTGAAGAGAGTTATTTTCTTCAAATTGTTCCTTTGTGAGGCTCATAACCGTCTCCACGCTGTCGATCGCATGGCAGCGGGGACATCGGTGAAACGGCAAAAACGAGATGTGTTTGCATTCATGACATCTGTATTCAAATTGCAACGTCGCTTTTGTTACGCCGTACCGACGCAGAGCGATGAGGATATCGAGTTCGAAAACACTGCTCCCCTCCGCTAGAGCGACGGAGCCTTTTGCGCTGTAGAGTTCACGCAGATAGGCATTGGATGCAATTATATCCAAATCAAGGTTTTCATCCCCTATCCGCCACAACACATCGCTCAGCCGTTCACTGAGCGATTGATCAAAATTGTTCCATCCATCGCGCGGTCGATAGGTAAAGAGCCACTCGAAAATCATGTACCCCATTGTGTGGTGCTGTTGATAGAGTTCGATAAGGCGTTGCGCTTTTTCATCAACGCTTAAGCGATGATCACTAATCAGGATACGGCACTCCAAATAGAGCCGCTCTGCTTTGCTTTGGGGAGAGAGCTCTTCGAGAGACTCCATCACCTCCAAAGCTTTATCGTATTGTTGCAGCTGTTCATAAATCAGGATCAAAAAATGGAGTGCCTGAGGGGTTCTGGGGGCATTGGAGAGGATTTGGAGGAACGTTTGGCCTTGATGCTCGAAACTTTGTGCCAACAATAGCCACGATTCGCTGGTCAGCGAATTGGTCTGAACCTGCTTAGAGAGTTCGTCCCCCTCCGTGATCGATTCGAATTTCCCCAAAAACGATTCGAGATCACGGTGCTCTCTTGATGTTTTGTATCGTCCCCACCAATAGCTCAAAAATGAGATAATAAAGAGGAGGATAAAAAAAACAACGATGCCAAATAGGGGGTCGCGAAATTCAATAAAAAAAGTATCCATATGGGTATTATAGCCTTTGATACGTTATTTCGAGGATAGTGCGATTTTTGGGATCGATGGTATAGAGAATCTGCGGGGATGAGGGGTCGATGCACCGCTCACCCTCGCAGAGAAACGGTTTCTCTTTGAGAGGCTTATGGATGGCTTGATTGTGGGTGTCTTTGATGAGCGGGGAGAGGATATGGATGGAGTCGACTATTTTTCCGCTTTTATCAGAGACGATTTGAGCCAATGTTGTGCCGCCACGTTTGATTTGATAGATGGTCGCTTCATCGACGGAGGAGACGGCACTAAGTTTTTCGACCTCAAATCCAACCATCAGTGTCGGGATCTGATCGATCGGGGTTTTGGGGTGGATAGCGCCCAACCCCTCTTGGCTGATTGTAAGGGGGTAGGGGAGTGTGGTTGATGGCTCAAAACAGCCACTTAGAATGAGGGCAATAGATAGCATAAGAAGCCGCATCAAAAGATCCTCTCCACTATCAGCTGAAGCGATATCCGCCCGTTCCATTCATTTTTATTGACGGTGTAGCTGCACGACATTTTTTTGGTTTTTGGACACTCTAGTGTTCGACGAAACGCAATGAGTTCAAGGGTCTTTGGGCTCACCGGGGATGGACGTAGCTCTAGACGGCTATGGGACTGATCTTGACCGAAGAGCTTGATGGCGATAACGTCGGCTTCGCGGAGGAGAAATTTGGGTCGTGGATTCCCCTCACCGTAGGGTTCGTATTGTTCGAGCAGTTCCAGCAGCTGAAAGTTGATCGATTCATGTGAGAGTTCTCCGACAATATCATTGTGGGGGATAAAATCGGCGGGATTGATACTCTGTGCCGCAGAGTTGATCCCCTCTCTGAACGCTTCGACGTTCTCGACACTCATCGACAGACCTGCTGCCATTTTATGACCGCCGAATTTTCCGAGGAGATGCTCTTGGGATTTGATGAGGGTGTAGAGATCGACGTTACCGATGCTGCGACCGGATCCTTTGGCAATACCGTTGTGGATGCTGAGGACAATCGCGGGCTTTTGAAAATGGCTCACGAGGCGGGAAGCGACGATCCCGACCACCCCTTCGTTCCAGTGCTCTTTGGCAACCACAATCACCGTATCGTCGGGATTGACCCGCTCCATCGCCTCGGCGGTATTTTGGGCTTCGGTCTCTTTGCGTAACGTGTTGAGGGCGGTGAGGAGTTCAAACTGATGATACGCTTTCTCAGCACTCGGAGCAAGGAGAAAATCAAGTGCGATAGATGCGTCTTCGAGCCGTCCTGCTGAGTTGATTCTAGGGGCGATTTGAAACGCAATATCTTCAGATGAAATCGTTGTTCGGTTTAAAAAATCGCGGATGAGGGTAAAGGGCGGAAGGGGTGAGCGTTGCATCATCTCCAATCCGGTGCGGACGATAGAGCGGTTGATCCCAACAAGCGGCATGACGTCGGCGATGATCGC
>JACXUE010000037.1 GCA_014764075.1 Sulfuricurvum sp. | reverse complement strand
CAGGGACAGCCTTGCCGATGCTAACACATATCGGCTCGGTTCCAAAGCTAAAAAAGCCAAGCAGTTGGCTTTTTTAACGCTTTTCACCCATGCAACCCCCTAAAGCTTGCCATATCTTTCGGATATGGGAGAAACTAGCCCTTTTCGCCCTCGGTTTTATCGAGTGCGTAAGGGCAGTTATATATTAGACTTCTTGGTTTCAAGAAGTTTTCTGCCTCGACAGAGGCTAGCTTTAGTAGCCTAGGTGGCTAACGTAGCCGGAGGGATTTTATTCCTTTGGCGTCTAAAATAATACATATAGGATATTCCATTACATGGATCATTACGAATATACCGAATTGCTTAAAACGCTCACCACAAAGATGCAAAACGTGACCGATGTCGTCCGTCCTGATGAGATCAAGAACCGTCTTGGTGAGATCGAATCCCTCGAAAATTCCGACGGCTTTTGGAACGATGCTGCGCATGCTGGGATCATCCAAAAAGAGAAAACCCAACTTGAACGCCGTTTGGCAAAATATTCCAAAACGTTCAACGCCCTCCAAGATGCCCTCGACCTCTACGATATGGCCAAAGAAGAGGGGGATGATGAAACCATCGAATCTCTCTTTGCCGATGCGTCTGAACTGGAAAACAAAGTCAAATCGATGGAGATCGAAGTGCTCCTAAGCGGTGAACACGACTCCCTCAACGCCATCGTTACGATCCATCCAGGAGCAGGGGGAACCGAGTCGCAAGACTGGGCGTCGATGCTTCTGCGGATGTATACCCGCTGGGCGGAGCGTCACGATTTCAGTGTCGAGATGCTCGACTACCAAGCCGGCGAAGAGGCAGGGATCAAAGATGCCGCTCTGCTGATCAAAGGGATCAACGTCTATGGGTACCTCAAAAACGAAAACGGTATCCACCGCCTCGTTCGTATCAGCCCCTATGATTCGGCGGCGAAACGCCATACCAGCTTCACCTCGGTCATGATCTCTCCGGAACTTGATGACGACATCGAAATCGAGATCGAGGACAAAGACATCCGCCTCGATACCTACCGCGCTTCAGGTGCGGGAGGTCAGCACGTCAACAAAACCGAATCGGCGATCCGCATCACCCATATCCCGACCGGTATCGTCGTACAGTGTCAAAACGATCGAAGCCAGCACAAAAATAAAGCGACCGCGTTTAAAATGCTCAAATCCAGACTCTACGAACTGGAGATGGAGAAAAAACAAGCTGCCGTTGACGGAACCGAAAAAAGCGAAAACGGCTGGGGACACCAAATTCGCTCCTACGTCCTAGCTCCCTACCAACAGGTCAAAGATACCCGTTCAGGTATCCCTTACTCCAACATCAGCAACATTCTCGACGGTGATATCGATGAGATGATCGAGGGCGTTCTCATTTCACTTAGTCGCAAAGAAGAGGAGTAACCATTTACTTTCTCTTTTTTGTAATCATTCCGTAGATCAAAAAACCGATCCCCGAAATGATCGTAGCAATCAGCGTATAGCGCAAATGTTCCGCCTGTTTTTCTCGATACGCTTTCATAAACGGACTTTCAGCGGAGGAGGAGGGAGCTGAACTGCTGCTCCCTATCACCCTAACATCGCCATTATTGTTCGTTTGAATCTCCGTTTTCTCACCACTCACCGAGGTGTTATCCCAAAAAAGCTCCCCCAATGCAATGAGGATAAGGACTACCCCAAACCCTAGTGATAGTTTACGCTGATGCTTAACAATCCACTCTTTCATTCCATTCCTTTAAGCGTTACAGGATGATTTTACGGAATTTATGGAAAAATCTCCCTTATGAATGTGATCAAAGAGTGCGCTCTGCATGAACCGTGCAGTTACATCAGCGGTAATAACCAAAGTATCCACTACAAAATCATCCAAGAGTGCACCAAAAAGCAGTGTGAAGCACTGATTCTGCGAGGATGGAGACGTTTTGGAGTGATGTACTTTCGCCCCATCTGCCCCGATTGCCACGCCTGCGAAAGTCTTAAAATCGATGTTGCCAACTACCGCTTCAGCAAATCGGATCGCCGCGTCCTCCGCAAAAACAGCTCCCTCACCTCGGTTATCCGCCACCCGACCATGACACACGATCATCTAACCCTTTTTGAACGCTACCACCGATTCAAACACCACACGCGCGATTGGGACGCCCCAAAATCCGATCCCAAAAACTATTACGCCTCTTTCGTTCAAGGGCATGGAGATTTTGGGTTTGAAGTGCTCTATTTTGACCAAGACAAGCTGATAGCGGTTGATTTGATCGATATTTTAGAGGAGGGAATTAGCTCTCTTTATTGTTATTATGATCCCCAATACGCTTCCTACTCTTTGGGACGGTACACTCTATTACAGGAGATCGAATTTGCCCAAAGACTAAATCTCAAATGGATCTATTTGGGATATTATGTACAGGGGTGCCAAAGTTTGGAGTACAAAAAGAGCTACACCCCCTCATTGACACTTCAGGGTCGACCCGAAGAGGATCATCTTCCCCTTTGGCAAAACACTACTCCCCACTCACCATTCGAGAGATAATCCCTCTCATCTCTTTGTTCTCAGCAATCAATACTCCGATGAAACGGAGGAGGATAAACGCGAAAATAGCGTATTCTATTTTCATCCATCCCCTTGATGAACTCTTTGGAATCACCTGCGAATTTTAGATATGATACTAAAAATTTTTTTCTAATAAGTTAACCGAATATGAATACACTCCTCTTTAACAACACCCCTATTACCCCCTCCAAAATCGTCTGTATCGGACGCAACTATGTCGAACACATCCATGAGTTGGGCAACGAGTTCCCCTCGTCTATGGTGGTGTTCAACAAACCCAACTCGGCACTAACGGATACCCTCCGTTTTTTCTCTCCCGATACCCGTTTTGAGGGGGAGATCTGTTTTGTAATAATGGATGGAAAGATTGCCGGAGTCGGATTTGGGCTTGATCTCACCAAAGCGGAAATCCAAAACCGTCTCAAGGTAAAAGGTCTTCCGTGGGAGCGTGCCAAAGGGTTTGACGGATCTGCGGTATTGAGCAATTTTATCCCTCTTACTGTACCATTAGAATCGTTACGGATGACACTGCATATTAATGACCTATTGACCCAACAAGCGACGTATGAGTTAATGATTTATAAGCCACTCGAAATGTTAGAGGAGATTAAAACCTTTATGAGTTTGGAAGATGGGGATATCATTATGAGCGGTACGCCTAAGGGAGTAAATACCTACTGTATCGGAGATGAGTTTGTCGGACGAATTTACAGTGAGGATGAGTTATTGCTTGAGAGTCAATGGATTGTCAAATGAGTATATGAGATAAGAGTTCTCCCAAAAGGGAGAGAAGAGCGAGGAAATCTCTTAGCTGTTACGCTTTTTAATGATCTCATCGGCAACGTTACGCGGAACCTCTTCGTAGTGATCGAATTCCATAGAGTAACTCGCACGTCCTTGTGTTGCGGAACGAAGATCGGTTGAGTAACCGAACATTTCAGAGAGCGGTACGAAGGCGTCAACAATTTTGTTACCTGAACGGTCACCCATGTTGTTAACTTGTCCGCGACGGCGATTAAGGTCACCAATAACGTCACCCATGTAGTTTTCAGGAACTTCAACCTCGACTTTCATCATCGGCTCAAGGATACATGGATTTGCTTTACGCGCAGCCTCTTTGAATCCCATAGATGCAGCGAGTTTAAATGCCATCTCGGAGGAGTCGACCTCATGGTAAGAACCATCATACAATGCAACTTCGATATCCTCGATCGGATAACCGGCAAGAACACCTTTTTGCATCGCTTCTTGACACCCTTTTTCAACCGCCGGAATATACTCTTTTGGAATAACCCCACCTTTGATTTCGTTGTGAAAAATAAATCCCGAACCTGGCTCACTCGGCTTGACGCGAAGGTAGACATGACCGAACTGTCCACGCCCACCTGATTGTTTCGCGTATTTATATTCTTGGCTTACTTCGTTACGAATCGCTTCACGGTACGCAACTTGTGGAGCTCCCACTTCCGCTTCAACTTTAAATTCGCGGAACATACGGTCGACAAGAATCTCAAGGTGAAGCTCACCCATACCAGAGATGATTGTTTGTCCCGTCTCTTCGTCAGTGTGCACCCGGAACGATGGGTCTTCCGCAGCGAGTTTGCCTAGAGCGATACCCATTTTTTCTTGGTCTGCTTTCGTTTTTGGCTCAACCGCAACCGAGATAACCGGCTCAGGGAAGTGCATACGCTCAAGGATTACACGATCTTTTTCATCACAAAGAGTATCACCGGTAGTGGTGTCTTTCAACCCTACGACCGCACCGATTTCCCCTGCGTAAAGGGCTTTAATCTCTTCACGTTTATTCGCGTGCATTTTCAAAAGACGACCGATACGCTCTTTTTTCCCTTTGGTAGTGTTGATCGCGTACGTGCCTGACTCAAGAACGCCACGGTACATACGTACGAATGTCAATTGTCCTACGAACGGGTCGGTCATAATTTTGAATGCCAAACCTGCAAACGGCTCATCATCCGTTGAGTTCACGATAACTTCCGCTTCTTCGTCTTCTTCTCTAGTGCCACGGATTTGTGCTACTTCAAGTGGAGATGGAAGATAATCGACAACCGCGTCAAGTAGAGTCTGTACCCCTTTGTTTTTAAACGCCGTTCCACATGTCATCGGGATGATTTCCATTTTCAAACAGCCCGCTTTGATACCGCGCATAATCTCTTCGTTAGAGAGATCACCCTCTTCGAAGTATTTTTCCATCAAATCTTCAGCGCCCTCGGCAGCCGATTCAACCAATTTTGCACGATACTCTTCGGCTTTGTCCATCAAGTCGGCCGGAATCTCTTCCTCGCGATAATGTGAACCCATCGCAGCATCATCGTCCCAAACGATCGCTTTCATTTTAACGAGGTCAATAACCCCTTTAAATTGATCTTCTGCACCGATCGGCAATTGAATAGGTACCGGATTCGCTTTCAAACGGTTACGAATTTGTTCTTCTACGTTATAGAAATCGGCACCAATACGGTCCATTTTGTTGACGAAAACCATACGAGGAACCCCGTAACGGTTCGCTTGACGCCATACGGTTTCCGATTGCGGTTGAACCCCGCCTACCGCACAGAATACCGCAACGGCACCGTCAAGTACACGCATAGAACGCTCAACTTCAATGGTAAAGTCAACGTGACCCGGAGTGTCGATGATGTTGATTTGTTTTTTACGCCATTCACACGTCGTCGCCGCAGAGGTAATGGTGATACCCCGCTCTTGTTCTTGCTCCATCCAGTCCATAGTAGCCGCACCTTCGTGAACCTCACCGATTTTGTGTGATACACCGGTGTAGAACAAAATACGCTCCGTTGTCGTCGTTTTACCCGCGTCGATGTGAGCGGCGATACCGATATTTCTTACGTCTTCAAGTTTATGGGATCTTGCCATGATAATAGCCCTTAATAGAGTTTATAGTGGAATATTGGGGAATGATAACCCATTTGGGTTATCATCAGATTACGGAATATCTTACCAGCGGTAGTGAGCGAACGCTTTATTCGCTTCAGCCATTTTGTAAGTATCTTCTTTCTTTTTGAACGCTGAACCTTTGTCGTTTGCGGCATCTGATAATTCATTTGCCAAACGCTCTGCCATAGTGCGCTCGTTACGTTTGCGTGCCGCATCGGTTAACCAGCGGATAGCAAGAGAAAGTTGGCGTACAGGACGAACTTCTACTGGAACTTGGTAGGTCGCTCCACCCACACGGCGGCTTTTTACTTCGATTACTGGTTTGATGTTCTCAATCGCAGCGTTGAATACTTCGATACCTGTTTTTTCACCGCGTGAACCTATGATATCCAATGCACTGTACATGATCTTCTCAGCAGTACTTTTTTTACCGTCCCACATGATTTTATTGATGAATTTCGTCAATACTTTTGAACCATGAACTGGGTCGGGCATAATTTCGCGAACGGGCGCTTTTCTTCTTCTCATAATGTTTCCTTCAATGTTATTTCATTTACTCAAAAAACGGTCATCAACAACCGATTCTTGTCAGACTAATTGATTATTTTTTAGCCTTAGCTTTTTTCGTTCCATATTTAGAACGAGATACTTTACGGTCTTTAACACCCGCAGTATCCAATGCACCACGTACAATATGATATTTAACCCCCGGTAAGTCCTTTACACGACCGCCACGAACAAGAACGATAGAGTGTTCTTGCAAGTTGTGACCTTCCCCACCGATATAACTAATTACTTCAAACCCAGAAGTCAAACGAACTTTAGCTACTTTACGAAGCGCGGAGTTAGGTTTTTTAGGGGTTGTAGTATATACACGAGTACATACACCACGACGTTGTGGGCATGACACCAAAGCGGGTGATTTTGATTTTTTCACTACCGCTTGTCGCTCTTTACGAATAAGTTGGTTGATTGTTGGCACACAATCTCCTTTGTTGAATTTGTTCCAGTAGAATAGTTAATCCGCTCATGAAGCGAGGGACTAATAAACGCGCAATGTTATCCAATTTTTGATTAATTTGAGCTTATTTTAAGGAAGCTATAAGAGAGGAGAGGTTACTTCCCAAAAACACGGGAAGTGGAGAAAAGGTGCCCTTACTCTCCAAAAACCATTTTTTCGTCTTTATAGATACCGGTACCGACTGGGATCGTACGACCGATAATGACGTTCTCTTTAAGATCGGTCAAGTCATCGATTTTCGCTGAAACCGCCGCTTCGGTCAAGACCTTTGTGGTGTCTTGGAACGATGCGGCACTAATGATCGAGTCAGCACTAACCGCTGCACGGGTAATACCGACAAGATATGGCTCGGCGATCGCAGGCTCTCCGCCGAGACGAAGGATTTTTTCGTTCTCGACTTTGAATTGTGTTTTTGAAACAACATCGCCCTCGATGAATTTCGTGTCCCCTGAACGGAGAATTTTGATCTGACGTAACATTTGAGTAAAGATAACTTCGATGTGTTTGTCGGCGATGTTAACCCCTTGACGGCGGTAAACTTGTTGTACTTCGCTTACCAAATAGTTATACAACGCTTTAACACCCAAAATTCTCAAAATTTCGTGTGAGCTGATGATGCCGTCGGTTAAACGCTCACCGGCATGAACGAATTCACCCGGATGGACAAGAACGGTCAAGCCCTTGTCAACAAAATACTCTTTAACCATACCGTTATCGCTGGTGATCAAAATACGCTCTTTTCCGCGAAGCGGCTTACCGAAGCTGACAACACCGTCAAGTTCGGCAATCAATGCAACCTCTTTAGGTTTACGTGCTTCGAAAAGCTCTGAAACCCGTGGAAGACCCCCAGTAATATCGCGTGATTTTTGGAGCGCTTTCGGGGTACGTGCCAAGATATCAGCCACTTTAACTTCGGATCGGTCTTGGGCAAAAATCGCCGTTTTCGGCTCGACCGCATAGCGGATGATATTGCCGTCTGCCGCAGCAAGGACGATTGCTGGTTTGAACTCAGGGGCAACATATTCGTTAATCATCAAACGGGTTTTTCCGGTCAATTCATCGAACTGCTCAGATGCGGTGACGCCTGGTATGATGTCTTCGAACGTTACCACACCGTCTGTTTCAGAGATGATCGGATTCGAGTACGGATCCCATTCTGCAATGACAATAGACTCCTCTTTTGCCGGTTTCGCGATCAAGGCATCAGCTTTAACCGCCTCATTGTCGTTGATTTCAATCACCGAACCGCGAGCGATGTAGTGGCGAATCGCTTCGCGGTCTTCACTGTCTGCAACAACCGCAAAAAGACCTTTCTCTTCAACACTGTACCCTTTGGCAATCTCGTGGTGACGCTCAAGATAATCCCCCTTAAGAAGGTAGTATTTTACCGTCCCTTTCTCTTTAGCATAGATTTTTTGCGTTACCGGATCACCGTCTTTGACTTGGATCTCAGAGGCGTATGGGATACGATTCGGTACGTTCCATCCGTCTTTGATCATCTCAACGATCGATTCATTCTCTTTTACCGGAGTGCCGTTTTCATACGGAAGGTAAAATTTACCTTCGATTTTACCGCTAACCCCAGCGAGTTCGTTCGGCTTTGCCACTTCGTTTTTGCGAAGGGTGTAACGAACGGTGCTTTCACCTTTAACACTGACGATAACCTCGTCGTGGATCGTTTGGATCTCAACGGTCCCAGCAAACGGCGCTTTAATCTTCGGTTCAACAAGCAATACGGCCGCATTACGGCGATTCGCAACAATTTGTTTACCCTCTTTTGAGATGTAGGTTTTCATGTTGTAATAACGGATGAAACCCTCTTTGGTAGCAATAACTTGGCGCTCTTCACGTGTACTCGACGCCGTTCCTCCGACGTGGAAAGTACGGAGCGTCAACTGCGTCCCCGGTTCCCCGATCGATTGTGCGGCAATAATACCGACCGCTTCACCCGGCTTGACGATTCCGCCGCTTCCAAGGTTCAATCCATAACAAAGGGCACAAATTCCCCCCTCTGATTTACACGTTGTCGGAGTACGGATATGTACCGATTTGATACCGGCTTCTACAATCTTGGACGCTTTGATCTCATCAATTAGCGTCCCCTCAGAGTAGAGGATCTCATTGGTAATCGGGTCAATCGCGTCTTCCGCCAATACGCGTCCGTAAATACGATCTTCCAACGGTTCGATCAATTCATTACCGACAGAGATGTCAGTAAGTTCGATCCCCTCATGCGTTCCACAGTCGTGCTCGACAATCTTCACGTTTTGCGCAACATCAACGAGTTTACGGGTCAAGTAACCCGCATTCGCCGTTTTAAGAGCGGTATCGGCGAGACCTTTACGAGCACCGTGGGTAGAAATGAAGTATTCAAGTACGTTTAGACCCTCTTTAAAGTTCGAAATAATCGGAGTTTCGATAATCGAACCGTCCGGTTTCGCCATCAAACCACGCATACCGGCAAGCTGACGAATTTGAGCTGCAGAACCCCGCGCCCCTGAGTCCGCCATCATAAAAATCGAATTAAATCCCTCTTTGTCGTTTTGGATCAACTCCATCATCCCGCCCGCAACTGTATTGTTGGTATCGGTCCAAACGTCGATGATTTTGTTGTAACGCTCTTGTTCCGTCAAAAGACCCGCTTCAAACTGTTTTTGAATCTCTTTAACACGATTTTTCGATGTACTGATCAAACCAGCTTTCATTTCAGGGATTATGATATCGGCAATAGAGATCGATACCCCTGATTTGGTTGCGTATTTGAAACCAAGATTTTTAAGTTCATCCAAGAAGCCGGCAGTAACCGCAACACCACCGTGTTTATTGACGTAATCGACTAACGCAGAGATGTTCTTCTTTTTCATCACAACGTTCCACAGTTCAACAGGAACGAACTCCGGAAGGATCGATTGCAAAAAAGAGTTTGTTAGAACCCTTAACGTCGTTTTTACCGAGTGTCAAATAATAAAGACCCAAGACCATATCTTGTGACGGAGTAGCGATCGCTTTACCCGATGCAGGGAGCAAAATATTCATTGACGAGAGCATCAATACTTTTGCTTCGGCGATCGCTTCAGCTGACAACGGCACGTGAACCGCCATTTGGTCACCGTCAAAGTCCGCATTGAACGCCGCACAGACGAGCGGGTGCAATTGGATCGCTTTACCGTCGATCAGCTTCGGATGGAACGCTTGAATCGAGAGTTTGTGAAGTGTCGGCGCACGGTTAAGCATAACCGGATACCCCTCAACGATCTCAGCAAGACATTCCCATACTTCGTTCGTTTTCTCTTCGATCATTTTTTTCGCCGCTTTTACGGTGGTCGCATATCCTTTGTCTTCGAGTTTTGCGATCAAATGCGGCTTGAAAAGTTCCAACGCCATTTGTTTGGGCAATCCACACTGATCCATTTGAAGATTTGGTCCGACGACAATAACTGAACGTCCCGAGAAGTCAACACGCTTACCGAGAAGGTTTTGACGGAAGCGCCCTTGTTTCCCTTTGATGATCTCAGAGAGAGATTTCAACGGACGTTTGTTTGCCCCTTTAACGGCGTTTGCACGACGACCGTTGTCAAACAACGCATCTACCGCTTCTTGCAACATCCGTTTTTCGTTCCGCACGATAATTTCCGGCGCTTCAAGTTCGATCAAACGTTTCAAACGCTGATTTCGATTGATGACACGGCGATAGAGGTCATTAACATCCGATACCGCGAATTTTCCGCCGTCCAAGCTTACCAGCGGACGAAGTTCAGGGGGAAGAACCGGCAACGCGGTAAGCATCATCCATGCAGGGTTGTTCCCCGAGTTCAAAAACGATTCGATGACTTTAAGACGTTTAACGATTGTTTTGCGTTTTGCTTCTGAGTTGGTTGCCGCAACTTCCTCTTTCAAGGCAGAGAAAAGATCAACCAAATCGAGTTCATCTAATAAATCACGAACCACTTGTCCGCCCATCTCAGCGACAAAACCGCTATCTCCGTAGCGTTGTACGAGAGTACGGTATTGCTCCTCGTTCAAAACATCGTATTTTAAAACAGGTGAAGTTTGCTCACCATCGTAATACGCCTCTCCACCGTTTTTGACGATGTATGCTTCGTAATACAATACGCGCTCAAGATCCTTCATTTTGACACCAAGGAGTGTTCCAATACGGCTTGGAAGTGAACTGACATACCAAATATGCGCTACCGGTGTAACCAAGTCGATGTGTCCCATACGGGTACGGCGAACTTTAGCGGAAGTGACCTCAACACCACATTTTTCGCACACAACACCCTTGTAGCGCATCTTTTTGTATTTTCCGCACAAACACTCGTAATCACGAACCGGACCGAAAATTTTCGCACAAAACAATCCATCCCGCTCCGGTTTAAGGGTACGATAGTTGATTGTTTCAGGTTTTTTTACTTCACCGTGACTCCATGAGAGGATTTTCTCTGGAGACGCAAGGCGAAATTGAAGCTGTTTAATATCCGTCGGACGATTCTCTTCAGTTACGGAAACCGGTACTAATTTACTCATTGTCATCCACCTCGTCAAAAATCTCTACATCCAGTGCCAACGACTGGAGTTCTTTGGTTAATACGAAAAGGGTTTCAGGGATACCGGATGCCGGTACGCTCTCACCTTTTGTAATCGCTTTGTACGCACGTACACGTCCATCAACATCATCCGATTTAATGGTAAGCATCTCTTTAAGTACTGCAGAAGCACCGTATGCTTCCAATGCCCAAACTTCCATCTCCCCAAAACGTTGTCCTCCGAAGAGCGCTTTACCACCCACCGGTTGTTGGGTAACGAGTGAGTATGGTCCGGTTGAACGGGCGTGAACTTTCTCATCGACCAAGTGGTGAAGTTTAAGCATATACATGTATCCGACATTAACACGCTCTTTAAGCGGTTCACCCGTTTTGCCGTCAAACAGTTGCATTTTACCGTCACTGTCAAGCTTAGCCAATTCAAACAATTTGCCAAACTCTTCTTCTGTTACACCCTCAAAAATCGGTGTGGCGAATTTAACCCCTTTAGCCCAATCTTGCGCATATCCAAGAAGTGTCTCATCGTCCATTGCACCAATCGCATTAGCAGCATCCATAAGACCGGCAACGTCCGCAAAAGAGATCATTTTAGTACGCAATTCAGAAATAAACTCTTTTTGTTTTGCTTCAAAAATGTCTTGGATTTGGTAGCCAAGCTCTTTTCCAACCATACCAAGGTGCATCTCAAGAATTTGCCCGATATTCATACGCGATGGAACCCCGAGCGGATTGAGACAGACGTCGACTGAACGGCCGTTTGCCATGTACGGCATGTCAACTTGCGGAACGATCGTCGATACGATACCTTTATTTCCGTGACGACCCGCCATTTTATCCCCGACTTTGAGTTTACGTTTGGTCGCAATGTAGACTTTAACGTATTTTACGACGCCGTTAGGCAAAATATCATCTTTTTCCAGGATAGAGAGTTTCTCTTCGTGCTCGTCACGGAATTTTTTCTTCTCTTTTTGGAAGTGATTTTTAGTTTGATTATACTTCTCTTGAACATCGTCGCTGAAAGCTTTGACGACATTGTTCATCGCAAATCGATTGACCTCTTTGAGATCTTCGGCTTTGACGTTTTCACCCGCTTTATACTCATTACCGTTGATTGTAACATCACTGAGCAACGGATGTTTCGTCAATAACGAAACAATACGGAGCATCTCCTCTTTGTCGATCATCAACAATCGGTCATAATGCTCGCGTTCAAGTTCATCACGCTCTTGTTTTTCAAGTTCAAGAGTACGCGGATCTTTGTCATACCCTTTTTTGGTGAATACTTTAACATCGACAACAACCCCTTCCATGCTTGGCGTACAGTAGAGTGACTTGTTGACGACGTGACCCGCTTTTTCACCAAAGATTGCACGAAGAAGACGCTCTTCCGGAGTCGGTTTTACCTCACCTTTCGGAGAAACTTTACCAACGAGGATCATCCCGCCTTTGACGTAAGTACCGATTTTGACGATACCGCTTTCATCCAAGTGTGCCAACTCCTCGTCACGTACATTCGGGATATCACGAGTGATCTCTTCGACACCGTGTTTGAGTTCGCGTGCTTCCGCCTCTTTTTCATAAATATGTACCGAAGTAAATGCGTCTTCGCGGATCATACGCTCAGACATAACGATCGCATCCTCGAAGTTGTATCCATTCCACGGCATGAACGCAACGAGCGCATTGATCCCTAGAGCCAACTCACCTTGGTCCATGTTAGGACCATCTGCGATGATTTGCCCTTTGGTGACAAATTGACCTTGTTTGACGATCGGTTTTTGTAAAAACGTCGTATTTTGGTTGGTACGGAGATTTTTTTGCAACGGATAATAATCAATAAACGTTCCGTCTTCATCTTCTCCCATAACGTAGATATGTTTAGAATCTACTTTTTCAACGATACCGCCTCGCTCTGCCTTGACGCACTCCCATGAGTCACGGGCAACTAATTTCTCAACACCCGTTCCGACCATCGGTGCTTCAGGGCGCAATAACGGTACCGCTTGACGTTGCATGTTCGATCCCATCAAGGCACGGTTCGCGTCATCGTGTTCCAAAAATGGAATCAAACTTGCCGCAACCCCGACAACCATGTGTGGAGTTAAATCGCGGAGTTCACACTCTTTTGGCGATTTAAGAATGATCTCTCCGTCTTGGCGGATCTCAACCAAATCATCCAAAAAGTTACCGTTTTCATCGATACGGCTTGATGCCGCAGCGATAATTTTCCCCTCTTCTTGGGTTGCCGTTAGATAAACTACCTCATTCGTAACCACGCCGTCTTTAACAACATTGTACGGCGCTTCGATAAATCCGTGCTCATTCACTTTTGAGTAGGTCGCCAACGTATTGATCAAACCGATATTTTGTCCCTCTGGAGTCTCAATCGGACAGATACGACCGTAATGAGTCGGGTGAACGTCACGCACTTCAAATCCGGCACGCTCTTTAACAAGACCACCCTCCCCAAGTGCCGATAGACGACGTTTATGGGTCACTTCCGACAACGGATTTGTTTGATCCATGAATTGCGACAATTGTCCGCCACTGAAGAACTCCATTATGGTTGATGTGATCATTTTCGAGTTGATTAAATCGTGCGGCATCAACTCGGTAGTCGGTCCGCTCATCGTTGAGAGTTTATCTTTGATCGCTTTTTGCATTTTGATCAAACCGTTATGCAACTCGTTACCGAGCAACTCACCGATTGAACGGATACGACGGTTACCTAGGTGGTCACGGTCATCGATATGACCTTGCCCGTTTTTGACTTTTACAACGTATTTAACGGTATTAATAATATCTTCATGGGTCAAAACGGTCACGTACTCAGGAACATTGAGTCCGAGCTTGTGGTTCATTTTCATACGACCGACTCGGGTTAGATCATACCGCTCAGGATCAAAGAAGAGTTGATTGACAAATAATTTTGCCGCCTCTTTGGTAACCGGCTCACCCGGTCGCATCACTTTATAAATACGGATCGCCGCAAGATCGTTTTCATCCTCAATCGTTTCGGTTTGTTTGAGCAATTTGAGTGAATCGGCATCGGCAATAAACGCATTTATGATCGCACTGTCATGACCCTCTGCGAGGTCATTGGCGATCACAAACTCTTTAACGCCCGCTTCAATCATCTTTTTAAGCTTCGTCTCATCCAATTGCGTCATGGTGTCAAACATCACTTCACCGGTTTCAGCGTCGATGATCGGCTCAGCCAAATGGCGCTCGATCAATGTTTCGATTGGATACTGGATCGACGTCACACCCTCAGAGATCAATTTTTCGGCTTTTTTAGTAGATAGACGTTTCCCTGCCGCAACAAGGAGTTTGCCATCCGCATCGACCAAATCATATCCAAGACGCCCTGCAAAATGTTCAGGATCGAAATCCATTAAATATTTATTGTTCTCAACTCGGATCCTTTGTAGCGGATAGAACATTTTAAGGATATCTTGTTTGCTGTATCCAAGAGCACGGAACATAATCGTAACCGGCACTTTACGGCGTTTGTTGATACGCATATAAAGAATATCTTTTGGATCATACTCAAAGTAGAGCCATGAGCCTCGGTCAGGGATAATCTGACCGGTGAAAATCATTTTGCTTCCGGCTGTGGTTGACTCTTCTTCTTTGAAAATAACCCCTGGTGAACGGTGAAGCTGATTAACGACGACACGTTCAACACCATTGATAACAAACGATGTGCGATCTGTCATCAAAGGGATATCGCGGATAAAGATCGTTTGTTCTTTGATATCTTTAACACCGGTTTTTTCTTTGGTATTTTCGTCACGATCCCAAATCATGAGACGTGTTTTCATACGGAGCGATACCGAATAGGTCAAGCCGCGTTCCATACATTCACGTACGGTATATTTAGGTCGTCCTACTTCTGAACCCAAATATTCCAAAGAGAGACGATTTTGTGAATCATGAATAGGGAAAACCGACTGAAATACGCGCTCTATACCGCTTTTAGAACGATCTTTTTGATCTAACATCAAAAATGATTCGAATGAACTTTGTTGAAGTTGCAATAGATTCGGTACTTCAATTTGTTGGGGAGTTTTCGCGAAATCGACACGCAAGCGGTTTCCGGAGTGAAGAGTGTTTAAATCTTGTTTAGAGATACCTTCTTTAAGAGTTGTAGGTGCACCTTCAACCGCATCTTTAGCCTCTTTAAGTCCAAGACCGGTCATCGCACGAACGACTTTGATAACGTTGATTTTTTTGTCTCCGCCGTCTTTCAAGATAACATCAAATTCAGTTTTTTCTTCTTCGACAGCTGCAGAGGCAACAGCACCACCAGCAACCGCTACTGGTTGAGCAGAAACACCAAATTTTTCTTCGAATTCTTTTACAAGCTCAGAAAGCTCAAGAACAGACAAGTTTGAGATAAACTCAAGAACATCTTCTTTAGTTACAGCCATTGTATTCTCCTATGAATATGTTAATTTTTGCCAATTCTATCGGCGATTTTAAGCAGCGAAATTAAAATTACGCTGCGTTTTCTTCTTTTTTGCGTTTAAGCGCATCGAGTCCGATTGTGAAGTTGCGAACCGGTCCCATCCATACAGATGCGAGCATTCCAAGCAACTCTTCGCGACCCGGAAGGGTAGCAAAAGCTTGAACCTTTTTTTCATCAGCAACTTGACCGTCGATATATGCTGTACGGATGACAAATTTATCATTCGATTTAGCAAAATCAACCGCCGTTTTTGACGCCGCAATCGCATCTGAACCCCATACGAAGATGTTGGTATCTTTAATTTCGATACCACTCATTTCAGCGTTACTAAGAGCGATAGTAGCAAGTGTATTTTTTACAACTTGAACTTTTGCATCTTTTGCACGCGCGATTTTACGTAGTTCTTCAAGTTCTGAAACTGTCAAACCACGGTAATCGCACATAATAACCGCTGCAGATGATTTGAACTCTTCGGTTAGAGCATTTACAATCTCGGATTTTTGTGCTTTATTCATTGTTTCTCCTTTCCAGACATACAACTTCAAGCGGGGCAGAAATCTTCTAATTAAGGCCTAAACCCCCTACTGTCTTCAGTCCATAAGATAAAGCGAAGCGGTGCTTCGCGGGTAAAGAACGATTAACGAATATCCAAAAGTTCTTGTGTTTCAAATTTAATTGCAGGGCTCATTGTCAATGACAAAACTGCGTTTTTGATGTAGCGCCCTTTTGCAGTTGATGGTTTTGCACGGTTGATAGCGGCAACAAAAGCTTTGATGTTTTCTGCAAGTTTCTCAGAATCAAAGCTCACTTTACCGATACCCGCGTGGATATTCCCTTTTTTATCAACACGGAAGTTCACTTGTCCCCCTTTAACGTTGCTAACCGCTTTTGCGATATCAGGGGTTACGGTTCCGGTTTTTGGGTTTGGCATCAACCCTTTTGGCCCGAGGATACGACCTACTTGACCAACAAGACCCATACAATCAGGAGCAGCAACAACGATGTCAAAGTTGATGTTACCTGCTTTGATTTGCTCAACCAAATCTTCAGCACCAACGATGTCTGCGCCTGCATTTTTTGCTTCATCTACTTTTGCACCTTTTGCGAATACCGCAACACGAACCACTTTTCCTGTACCATGAGGAAGCACTACGGCACCACGGATCATTTGGTCGGCGTGACGCGGATCAACTCCAAGATTTAATGCAATTTCAACGGTTTCGTCAAATTTAGCCGATTTAAGTTCCTTAACAAATACTGACGCATCCGCTACAGAGTAGCTTTTGCTCAAATCAATTTTCTCACTAAGTTGTTTATAGCGTTTTCCAGCCATTTGAATTCTCCAATTTTAGAATCTGCCGCAGTAATTGAGCTCTTTGCGGTCGAAGAGCAGAGGAATTATTCGACGACGTCGATTCCCATTGAACGAGCCGAGCCGGCAATAGTCCGCGCAGCAGCTTCTTCATCTTGGGTATTCATGTCTTGCATTTTTTGCTTGACGATCTCCATAATTTGCGCTTTGGTGATTTTCGCAACTTTATTCTTCATCGGGTTATCAGAACCTTTTTTGATACCGATTTTGTTCATAATCAATGCGGTATTTGAAGGTTGCTTGGTGATAAATGAGAACGTTTTGTCCGCATATACCGTGATAACAGTTGGAAGTTTGAATCCCGCCTTATCTTTCGTACGCTCGTTGAACGCTTTACAGAACTCCATGATATTAACACCACGTTGACCAAGAGCAGGACCTACCGGCGGTGCTGGGTTAGCGGCGCCGGCTTGAATTTGCAACTTGATGTAGCCAGTAATTTTCTTTGCCATTTGTGCTTCCTTTGTTTGAGATTAAATAATTTTTTCGACTTGAGTATATGATATATCGACCGGAGTACTGCGCCCGAAAATCGACACGTTTAATTTCAATGTACCATGCTCAAGATCGTACTCGTCTACCGTACCGGTAAAGTTTGCAAACGGACCGTCCACGATTCGAACCATCTCGCCATTATCAAAAAAGACTTTCGGTTTCGGAGCTGATCGATTCGCCACTCGATCCAAAATAACCGCAATGTCATTTTCGCTAAGAGGCGTCGGTTTGTTTGACTCTCCGATAAATCCTGCAACACGCGGCAACGACTGGATTCGGTGTTGCAATTCGATGGAGAGATCCATGTTTGCAAATACGTATCCTGAGTACAAAGAACGCTCGGAAATTTTTTTCTTACCATTTTTGACTTCAATAACATCTTCCGTCGGAACGATTACCTCGGTAATCACATCCTGAAGGTTGTTTTCGGCAATAATGTTTTCAATAGCAGCTTTTACGCTCCGCTCACTACCGGCGTACGTTTGAATCGAATACCAACGATGTGCCATACTTTTTCCTTAACTCAAAATTGCCGAAACGGTTGAGGACATGATAAAATCGATCAAAGCCAAAAACAAGACAACGAACGCAACAACCGCGATCACAGCGATGAAAGCTTGTTTAACTTGCAGTTTAGTCGGGAAAATGACTTTGGCAAGTTCCATTTTCGCATTATGAATTGTTTGACTTAAAGTGTTTCTCATTTTCGCATCCTCAGGACATTTCCAACGAATAACGCTCAAAAGCATCATTAGTCAAAAATGGGTGGCACGCCAGGAGGGACTCGAACCCCCAACCATCGGATTTGGAATCCGGCGCTCTACCATTGGAGCTACTGACGTACGGTAAATTCCCCGAAGGGAAAACTTATAGTTTTGCTTCTTTGTGAATTGTGTGCTCACGGCAGAATTTGCAAAACTTACGAACTGAAAATTTTTCAGTATGAGTTTTTTTGTTTTTAGAGGTGTGATAGTTACGACGAGTACACTTTTCACACGCCAAATGAATATTTTCACGCATGTTTTACCTTATTAGTCCAACCCAAGGGTTGGGGAAAATTATGCAAGGATTTTAGAAACAACCCCAGCACCGACAGTACGTCCACCTTCACGGATTGCGAAGCGAGTACCCTCTTCCATAGCGATCGGGTGGATCAATTCAGCAACAATTTTAACGTTATCCCCTGGCATAACCATTTCAGTACCTTCTTGAAGGGTGATTGCGCCTGTTACGTCTGTCGTACGAACGTAGAATTGTGGGCGGTAACCGTTAAAGAATGGAGTATGACGTCCACCTTCATCTTTAGTCAATACGTAAATCTCTGCCTCAAATTTAGTGTGAGGAGTGATTGATTTTGGCTTACAAAGAACTTGTCCACGCTCAACATCTTCTTTTTTCGTACCACGGAGAAGAAGACCGCAGTTATCACCAGCTTCACCTTGATCCATCTCTTTACGGAACATCTCAACACCGGTTACAGTAGTTGTTTGAGTATCACGGATACCAACGATCTCGATAGTGTCACCAACTTTGATTACACCACGCTCGATACGACCGGTAACAACGGTTCCACGTCCAGAGATTGAGAAAACGTCCTCTATTGGCATCAAGAAGTCTTTATCTGTATCACGAACCGGCTCAGGGATGTATTCATCAACCGCTGCCATCAATTTTTGGATTTTAGCTGACCACTCACCAAGAGTACCACTTTTTGCCTCTTCAAGCGCACGAAGAGCAGAACCAGCTACGATTGGAGTATCGTCACCTGGGAAATCATAGGTATCAAGAAGTTCACGAATTTCCATCTCAACGAGCTCAAGAAGTTCTTCGTCATCAACCATATCTTCTTTGTTCATGAAAACAACGATGTATGGAACACCAACTTGTTTAGAAAGAAGAATGTGCTCACGAGTTTGTGGCATTGGACCGTCTGCTGCAGAAACAACAAGGATAGCTCCATCCATTTGAGCAGCACCGGTAATCATGTTTTTAACATAGTCGGCGTGTCCAGGACAGTCAACGTGAGCATAGTGACGTTTGTCAGTTTCGTACTCAACGTGTGAAGTAGCGATCGTAATACCGCGCTCGCGCTCTTCAGGAGCGTTATCGATTTGATCGTAATCCATCATTGCAGCACCGTTTGTTACCGCAAGTACCGCTGTGATAGCAGCAGTCAACGTAGTTTTACCGTGGTCAACGTGACCGATTGTACCGATGTTAACGTGTGGTTTAGTACGCGTAAACTTTTCTTTTGCCATAGTGTCCTCCGACTGAATGTGTAAAATGAACTTGGAATTATACCAAAAAACAGCTGAAATAGCTTTCAAGCTTTCAAAAAATTACAAAATTATTACTGGAGCTCACGAGCGGGATTGAACCGCCGACCTCTTCCTTACCAAGGAAGTGCTCTACCCCTGAGCTACGTGAGCATAAACAATGATAAAATTAATTTTATTTTGGAAGCTTAAAAACTATTTTACGGTTTTAAGGTAATGATGAAGTAAATATTACGAATTGTACTTCAGCTCCCAGTGGAGCGGGAAACGAGACTCGAACTCGCGACATTCAGCTTGGAAGGCTGACGCTCTAGCCAACTGAGCTACTCCCGCAGATGGTGGTGAGAGAAGGATTCGAACCTTCGAAGATAAAAATCAGCAGATTTACAGTCTGCCCTCGTTGGCCACTTGAGTATCTCACCACGGCCATAATCTGGTCTAACACTGATAAATGTAATGCGTTCCAATTTCTACATGGTGCCGGTTGGGGGACTCGAACTCCCGACCTACTGATTACAAATCAGTTGCTCTACCAACTGAGCTAAACCGGCATTTGGCGAAATGGAGCCGAAATTATATATGCTCTTTACTAAAATGTCAAGAGCAAAGCAAAGAAAATCAATAAATTGTGTAAATTATCTCTTTTTTATTTTTCGTTTCGACAATTTCATGGATCATAAGCCCCTCAATATCGAGCGCCAATAACTCAGCAATCGTTTCGATTTGCCCTTTTGCCGCTTCACGCAATACGATCCCCCGATACGCCTTTGCCCAATGGCTTACCACTTTCCCCCCTTTGAGAAACTTCAATGTCACCGCCGCTTTGGCGGGGAGATAGAATTTATCGTAATACCCCGCACGTAAGTCCAAAATTTCATCCTCACCAATAAGGGCATTCAACGCCGCACTAAAATGGGTTTTATAATGTTTATCAGGGAGCAATGCTCCGATTGAAGCACCTTGTTTGAGTTTGTAATCGGGGATGTTGTCAGAAGCTCTGATCGGTCCGAAAAGATTGGAAAAGATGATGGTACGGTTATCAATATAGTTTTGCACTTCATTGCTCAATTCACGATACTTGAGATAATCGTATGCCACACCCTCATAACGCTCAATTGCTTTCATTGTCGGAACCGACGTTAATGCGGTGCGATAACGGTCATACTCTTTGGGATCTTTAATTCCGAACAGTTCATAGAGGCTTTGGTCGTTCCCCTCACGTATCAACGATTCATACCGCTCGATCACCTCAAGACGCTTCGGATAAAGATCGGGGAAAATGAGACTTTGCGGGTTGAGCGGAGGGAGTGTACCGCCCTCCCGTTTCCCTTCGCTCGGGGAAAAAAGGATGACCATCAGTAATATGCCGCAATAATTGCATAACTTAGAAAAAACATCAGATGCGACGCCCCCTCAAAATAGTTGGTCTCTCCCTCATCGGTTGTTTTCCATACCAGCAAAATGGTCAATAAAAGCGCCCCGATTTGGAGGGGATTAAAATCGAGGGTAAGATTGATTCCGCTGAAATAGGCCAGCATCATCAAAATCGGAACCGTCAGAATAATGGAGACAGTGGATGCCCCCATAGCGATATTGACAACTCTTTGGATCTGATCGTTGCGTGCGGCACGTACGGCGGTAAAAATTTCGGGACTCACGCTAATAATAGCGATCACCAATCCAGCGAGCCCAGCCGAAATCCCGTACTCTTTGGCGACACTCACCCCTTCTCCGGCAAAAATCTCCGCCCCAAAAGCGATAATGGCTATAAAAAAGAAAATCGCAAAGAAATTGACCATAGTACTGAGATGTTCAAAAATATAATCACTTGACTCGTTTTCGTTAATTTCAGCATCCTCTTCCTCTTGGAGTTTCCGCTTCAACCGGAAAAAACGGCTCCGTGCCGTCGCTTTGAAAAAATGGGTGTGGGTACGGGTCTGAAAGATGAAAATAATTAAGTAGAACAAAAGCAATACCCCTGCAATCAAATGACTTACATGGGTTAATTCTTCTATCCCGTGTTCGGCATGACTCAACAATCCCGGAACCAGCAACGCGCTTGAAGCGACAAACAAGACGGTACTGTACGCACTGGAGGTCTCTTTATTGTGCTGCTGTTGGGTATACGCCAATCCCCCCAAAAAGACAGCTAATCCCAACAGAACGTTCAAATCAACGATGACTGCCGAAATAATCCCCCCTTTGACCGTCTCCAAAACCTCCGGAGAGTGTTTGACTTCAAGCACAATAACATACAAGAGGATGATTTCAACCGCTACGGCGCTAAAGGTGAGAACAAAACTCCCATAAGGTTCATGGAGTCGTTCAGAGAGGATATCGGCCACTTCGGCAACGGTGAGAGATAGGGCTGCAATGCCGATTGCGGAGAAAAGAGCAGCCATCGCCGAGTCGTGTTGGGTGTGAAACACAAATGAAGCCCCAATTGCGACTATTCCAATAAATATGTCCCAGTAATCTTCGATAAAGTAGCGTATCCGCCTGTCCAATTCATCATCCTTTATTAAAGTAAAATTAATGTTGCAAGCCCTAAGAAACTTAAAAAACCGACAACATCTGTCACTGTTGTTAGAATAACCGTCGAACCAATCGCTGGATCTATACCTGCCCGACGAAGTCCCAATGGAATAATAGTACCAAAAAATCCCGCAAAGAAAAGATTAATAATCATTGATAACGCAATGACTAAGCCCAACAATGGGATTTTAAACCATAGATACGCTACCGCACCGATTACAACAGCAAACAAAAGACCGTTAAAAAGGGCTAGCAACACCTCTCTTTTGACCGTTACATATGCTTCTTTCCCTTCGATTTCACCTAAGGCGATTTTACGCACCGTAACGGTGAGCGTCTGTGTCCCAGCATTCCCTCCCATTGACGCAACGATCGGCATCAAAATAGCCAAAGCGACGATTGCTTCGATGGTTGCATCAAACATTCCAATAACGATCGATGCGGCGATTGCCGTTATTAGATTAATACCCAGCCAAATAGCGCGGGTTTTTCCAATGCTCCAAAACTCTTCATCCTCCTCAGCCTCTTCGTTAACCCCTGCCATGTGATAGATCTGCTCTGTCGCCCGCCCTTCCATAACGTCATGAATATCATCGGCAGTGATGCGCCCGAGCAAAATTTGATTCTCGTCCACAACAGCAAGTGTATTGAGGTTATAGTTGGCAAACACTTCGACAACATCGTAAATTTCATCGTGAGCGTGAACATGAACAGTGTTGTGCCCCTCATGCAATATATCCCGATACAGCTCATCGCTTTCGTGCAAAATCAAATCTTCCAGCAAAATCGCCCCAATCAAACGGCGATGTTTGTCAACAATAAAGACCTGATGGACGTTATCGATCAGCTCTTCAGCCTTCATTGCGCGTAAACGTTTGATCGATTCGCCTACACTCTCATTTGAATACGCTTCGAAAAGCTCGGTCTGCATATATGCGCCAGCTTCGTTATCGCCATATGAAATCAACGTTTCAATCGTTGCCCGCTCTTCATCAGGAAGTTTGGAGAGAACCTCCTCAGCAAGCTCCTCATCCACCTCTTCAATATATTGAATCAAGTCGGCCGCATCATCCGTATCGAGTTCGTAAGCTAGATTTGCAAGCCCTTCAGCTCCCAACTGCTCATACGCCTCTTCCATATGCTGTTGAGGCATCTCCAAAAGAACTTCCGCCAAAATTTCAGAAGGGAGAGTTTCTAGAGTTTGAGCATAAAGCTCTTCATCTTCATCATGAAGCGTCTTTAAAAGAGCGGCGATTTCATAAATATGGACGTTTTCGTCAATGCCTTCATTGTGGAGGGTAACACGATTTTTTATGGATTCGATCAAATTTTCAATCATGACTGCCCTTTGGTTTTAAATCGCTCTTGCTAAAACCGCGATTTGTTTCTGTAATCCTAGACAATACCCATCACCAACTACCCGATTGTGGAGGCTTGGCCACTCAAAATAGCGATCAAAATGGAGCAATATCTTAGATGCCAAACGGATACTCTGACGTTCACCGCTGATACGCGAAACAATCATCCCCGACTCAAGAGCAAAATGATTCTCTAAAAGTTCAAAAAGTCGTTCATTAAAATGGTTCTCGCTATGAACATCATCCAAATTCCAAAGACGAAGATTAATGAAAAAATCACCCTCACAAGAGAGCTTCTCATCACACAAAGCTAATATCGGTTCCATATAGGCTTCAAACGTCCGAGACACACTGTTTTTATTAAAACTGTTAAGGGAAATATTAACTTGACGAAGTGAGGGATGAAAAAGGTTCTGCCGACGCACCTCATCCAAATAAAATCCGCTGGTGGTTATCATCACCTTAAAACCAAAAGTGTGCGCACAGTCGAGATACTCTCGCAGATTGCTAAGCACCATCGGATCACCCATAACGTGAAATGCTAATTCATCGGTATAGGGCTTTAGCTCTTGTAACACGTGTTTGAAAAAATCAGCACTCATAGTTTGCGAGGGTTGCTCTTTTGGAGGACAAAAATTGCATGATAGCCCACAAATATTGGTTATTTCAACGTAGGCACGGCTGAATTTCATTATAATCCCTTTATGCAAACATTAGACTCAATCAACCAAACACTCACGTCCCATGATGCCGTTATGCTCTATTTCAGTGCACCCACCTGCAACGTCTGTTATGCCCTCAAACCGAAACTGACCCAAGCGATAACGGAGTACTTTCCTACGTTTATCATCGAAAGTATCGACATCTCCGAAAAGCCTGAAATCGCCTCTCATTTTAGCGTCTTTGCGATTCCGACGGTTTTGATTTTCTTTCAAGGGCGGGAGTTTTTGCGTAAAACCCGCCATATGAGCGTCGGTGAAGTGATCGAAGATATTCGCCGCCCTTATAACCTTATGGTAGAAAACTAACGATTCCTGCCGTTACGGCAACGTTGAG
>JACXUE010000197.1 GCA_014764075.1 Sulfuricurvum sp. | reverse complement strand
AGGGTATAGATAAATGCGATATGCACAACAAAAACGATAATGCCGAGGGTGTCGAAAAACCAGCCCGGTAGTCCCATCGTCGGTACGACGAGGGGGATGTCAAAAGGGAGTTTCCAGTTCATTATTTAATCTCTCCTTTTTTATTAAGTGATGCGATATACGCCGCTAGAGCGTCTTTTTCCGCTTCGGTTCCAACAAACGGAGCCATATAAGGAGTTCCTCCGCCCGGTAGGTTATTGATACGGTTGCGGATAGCCGCTTCACTCCATCCCGCGGTGAGTGCTTTAAGACCGTTGATACCGTTTTCGGTATGGCAGGCGCGACACTCGATTTGGGCAATAGTGTGACCCACTTCTACAAGATTAGATTTATCCTCTTTGATCACTTTTTTCTCTTCATCGACAAAGACGGCATGTTTGAGGATACCTACTTTGTTTAGATATGGTACGTCAGTGACACGGATACCGTTGGCATACATGTAGTTGTAAATCAAGAAAGGTTTGCGTATAAACTCACGGGTACGCTCTTCGTAACCCCAAAAGAGCAAGAAAGCACTCACCATGAGCGTTGCCGCGATGTAAGGCATACGTTTCGGAGAGAAGTAGGCAATGATCGTCGTCACGACAACCGCTCCGCCGATACCACTGATGATCATGTACATCAAATCCATTTTGTCGGCAAACGCTCTCGTCATCATCGCTGTCGGGATCATGGCGCGTGCCGCTTCGGGGATTTGCAACAGATAGTAATACCCAAGCGCCGCACTTAAAGGAACCGTAACCATCATGATTTTGGCGAAAAGTTTAATGAGTCCTTCGCGGGTGTTACGGATCGCTTCGTCTTTGCTAAACGTGGTGATGAGCCAAGTCCACATGATCGCTAATGCCGAAGCAAAGGCAATAGCGCCAAAGGTTCTAAACGCTAATCCAGGGAACCATGTCGGGTTGAACAATGCATTGTTGTAGTTGACGTTACCTGGATAGACTTCTGGATCGACCCACGGTTGACCGTCGAAGTTCGGTGTCAACATAAAGCCTAGAATGGCGGTAATAATGAGCATGGTAACCCATGAAGATGCGGCATAAAATACACCGAACTTAATCGATTTTGAACGCCCTTCAGGGGTAAGGGCTTTTTGTTTCCAGGTCATAAACCAGAACAACAGCAAGACAACCTCGAAGTTAAATACGATCCACTCGATAAACCACTTCCAGAAGAAAACGCGGATAAGTCCGCCGATGGCATTGGGGCTAATGATGTTGGCGTGAATCCACATTCCAATTCCGGTGAGGGCACCGGCAGAGGTGGTGATGATAAAAAAGACCATGAGCAAACGGTAGACAGTTTCATATGATGCCATGTCATTGCGTTTGTTGGCCCACCAAGCGGCGAGAGCCAAAACGACCGATCCTCCTACCGCTCCACCGTGTGAGACGAAGACGTGGATGATCGCATTGATCGCCATGAGCATTCGTAGCCCGATTGTGGGCATTTCGAATATAGGGAAATCGAACATATATATATCCTTTTCAAATTAGATTATGTGCACATCAACGTCAAAAATACAGCGGAAAAAATGCTATAATAATGCGTTGCTATGCAATACGATTTTTCCATTCGCTTATGAGATCCAATTCACTGAGCGAATGGAGCGTGGCTGAATTCTTCTTGATGTTTTTCCTCCTAGATTTTATTTTTGGTTACTTCCGTAGCGGATATTATTTCATTCTAGTGTTACATTTGTGTTAAGATATTAATCGATATTATTAATAAAATATTTATGAACATAAAAATGACCTTTGCGTATTTAGACTCTATTAACACTTATGTAACATTTATTGACTATTCTTTTTGAAATGGATATTAAATCAACCAAGCACTCTTTTACTATCTAGGTTGTATAATT
>JACXUE010000036.1 GCA_014764075.1 Sulfuricurvum sp. | reverse complement strand
AAATCGGCGATGTTAACGTTATGGGCACCTAGGAGGGTTCCCACTTGTCCGATAACACCTGGAACATCGGTATTTTTGAACAGGATCATGTTTCCGGTCGGATCGACATCGACACCAAAACCGTTGATATCGACGATACGTTGAGCGTCATCGCCGAACATCGTAGCGCTAATCTCGATAACGTCTTTATCTGTTGTCAATTTCAAGGTTACGAGATTTTTATAAACACTGCTTGCCGGAAGTGTTTCGGTTTCGACTTTGATGCCGCGCTCTTTAGCGATGAAATCGGCATTGACGTAATTGATCGTCTCACCCGACATCTCAGCCATCGCACCCACCGTTGCAAACGTTGCAAGCGATGAAAGATACTCAGCGATATCGCCGCGACCGCTAAGCTTGATCGATACGATCGGCGCTTTGTTGATTTGAGCGCTCAAGAAACCGATTTTTTGAACCATTTCCAAAAATGGTTTAACAAACGCAGGGATTTTCGTCTCATCGATAGGGAGATTCATTGCATGGGGATAAGCGATCCCTTTTGCCGCTTCGATCGCTTGTTGCGCCGCTTCAACGGCAATGTTGTACTGAGATTCGAACGTATTAGCACCCAAGTGAGGAGAGACGGTTACGTTGTCCAAATCGAGCAATTTATGATCGGTAGCCGGCTCTTTGTTGAACACGTCGATACCCGCAAATCGGATTTTCCCAGATTTAAGACCCTCATAAAGCGCATCTTCATCGTACAAACCGCCGCGTGCACAGTTAATGAGGACAACACCGTCTTTCATTTTAGCGATCTCATCCGCACCGATCATCCCGACCGTCTCTTTGTTTTTAGGAGTGTGGATAGTGATGATGTCACATGCCAAAATATCGTCGAAGTTAGTGGTGTATTTAACGCCCACGTCGGTCGCTTTGGACGGATGAATATACGGATCATACGCGACAACATCCATCTCAAACGCTTTGGATCGGATACCGACACGGCTACCGATATTACCGAAGCCGATGATACCGAGTTTTTTCCCTTTGAGCTCATATCCGTACCATTTTTCACGTTTCCAAATACGTTGGTTTTTCAAATGGTCGTGAGAGTACGGGAACATACGCATACAAGAGAGCATATGGGTCATCGTGAGTTCAACTGCCGCAATGGTGTTAGCGGTAGGAACATTCATAACGATGATCCCCTCTTTCGAACACCCTGGGATATCGACGTTATCAACACCGACACCGGCACGCACAATCGCTTTCATCTTCCCTTTAACGGCATTGATGAATTTATCGTCTACGTCGGTAGAGCTACGGGTAATTGCAACATCCGCATCTTTGATGACGTCCAATAGAGCTGTTTTATCCATATCGGCAGCAAAAATCATCTCAATTTGATCGTCACGGCGGAGTAGGTCAAGTCCAGCTTCGTGAATATGATCACATACAACAATTTTATATTTTTCCATTACATTTCCTCTGTGTTCGGCGAGATATCGCGGTATTTTGATAGGTTTTTTAGTTTTGTTACAAAAGATATGATTTCATTGTTTCAAAGAGTGTGCAGAAAAAGCGGCTAGTGCTCTTCCGCACGCTCTTCATTACCTGTGTCCAGATTCAAATAGAGTTCATTAACAGGGTAAAAATACTCTTTTTTATCGTCACCTACGAATTTATCCATCCACCCTTTATTGCCGTCTCTCTCTTTGGGGGGGAGAACATCATCAACATCAGACATTTTAATCCGAGGGGCAGAAGGGTTGATTTGGATCAGGAAATAGACAATGAAAACGGCTACGCCTATGGCTATAAAGGGAACCAGCCAATATGCAGGGCGCCGTCGCATCGTCTATTATTTCAATTGATCTTTGATCAAATCTCCAAGGCTGTGCGAATCGTTATCGTTGATCTCATCAAGCATTTTTTGATCTTTGATACGCTCCAATTTTTTGACCGAAAGGCGGATACGATCGCGTTTAGGATCGATAACCAAAATTGCCGCTTCGACCGTTTGACCGTTTTGAAGCTCCTCCGGAACCAATGGATAGAGATCTTCGTTACGGATAAGAGCGTCTACTCCACCTTCCAGTGAGACAAATACACCAAAATCTTTGACATCACGAACAGTCGCCTTGACCACTTCGTTCATTTTATGATTGGCCGCGAATTGATCGATCGGAGACTCTTCAAGCGATTTGCGGTTCAGTGAAATTTTCTCGTCATCGGCATTGATTTTGGCGATTTTAACTTCGATCTCGTCACCTACTTTAAGGGTATCTTTACATTTGACGTTTTTATCCCATGAAAGATCTTGATTGTGCAACAATCCCTCTACTCCGCCGACTTTAACAAATGCGCCAAAATCGGTCAACGACGTAACAATCCCTTTGACGATATCGCCCTCTTTGAATTTTTTCATAAACTCTTCAAACGGTTTAGGCTGCAGACGTTTGTAAGAGACACGCAATTTATGGGTTTTAGAGTTGATTTCGATCACTTCAACGTCGATCTCTTGACCTACAGTGAGGTAATCTTTAGGGTGCTTGATGTTTTTGTCCCATGTGATTTCCGAGATGTGCAAGAAACCTTCGATGTCGTTACCAAGATCGACAAATACACCGTACGGTTCAATATTGCTGACGGTAACGGTAATGGTATCACCCTCTTCCAATGCCTCCTCAACCTCTTGCCATGGATCGGATTGAACCGCTTTGATCGAAAGTGACAAATGACGTTTATCTTTGTCGTACGCGATCGCTTTGACGTTGACAACGTCTCCCTCTTTGTACAATTTAGACGGATTAACCGGCCCTTTGTAGCTAATTTCATTGTAATGAACCAATCCGTCGATTCCGCCAACATCGACAAACATACCGTAACTGGTGATCTTTTTGACGGTGCCTTGGATGATTTTATCATCTTCCATCAACGCGTCGATCGCCTCTTTTTTACGCTTACGCTCATCGTTGAACAATTTACGGCGCGATACGACGATTGACGCCTCAGCCGGATCGATTTTAATCACTTGCGCTTTGATCGTTTTACCCACTACTTGATCGGTCTCTTTGAACGCAGCAAGTGAACGAGGAAGGAAGAAATGGACATCGTCAGCTTCCAAAAGGTATCCCCCTTTGTTTTTCTTGGTCACCAACGCTTCGATTACAACCGATTCGAAATCGTCTTTGTGGGCATTGATAAACGCCAATGTTTTCTCTTGCTCTAGTACTTTTTTGTATGAAATTTTAGGACGCTCGTTGTAGTGCCCCATAACCATTACCGTAATTTTATCGCCAACATTGAACAAAAGTTTGCCGCTTGTATCACGGATTTCATCGAGAGAAAGAATACCTTCGAGTTTCTCACCGACGCCTACCAACACACGGTTCTCACCCTCTTGGATCTCTACTATTTCACCCTCTGTAATACGTGTAGATTCTTGCTCTTTGAAAGATGCCTCTAACATCTCAGCAAAATTTTCTTCTTCGAACGATTCGTTATCGAAAGCCATACCTAATCCCTTGTAACTAAAAATTGGCTGATTATAGCGAAAAAATGCTTGATTTAGATTTATATTAAAGTGATTTAGGGGGTTTTAAGGACATGTATTTTGGAAACTACATCGTCAATAATCCAATCAGGAGTGGATGCACCGGCACTAATTCCACACAATTCTTTCTGATCAAACCACTCTTTTTTCAAATCGTCTTGGCTTTCGATATGATAGCTATCGGGACAGTATTGTTGGGCAATCGAATGCAGCTGTTTGGTGTTAGATGAATTTTTTCCCCCAATAATAATCATAACATCCGCTTTTTGCGCCAACTCTCGGACTGCATCTTGGTTATCAAACGTCGCGTTACAGATGGTATTAAAAACGCGAACTTCTTTATGCTTTGCCATTAATTTGCCTACGATCTGCCGATACTCTTCGATCTTACGGGTCGTTTGAGCCACTGTCGCCACTTTTTCACGCAGTTTTAAACCATCAATCTCTTCAGGGGTGTTAACAACGTAAGCGTGATCATTTGCATAGCTTTTTACCCCTTTTATCTCTGGGTGCGATTCATCACCGAAAATGATAATATCGTACCCTTGTGCAGACATCTCCTCACAAATTTGCTGCGGTTTCGTCACGTAGGGACACGTTGCGTCGACGACATTCACTTGTCGCTCGTGCAAAAGAGCGAGTTCCTGTTTGGGGATCCCGTGGGTACGGATCACAGCCGTCTCTCCGGCTTTAAATGTATCGAGATTTTCACTCAATGCAACGTTGAAATCGTTTTTTAATCGGGCGATCTCGTTGGCGTTATGAATGAGTGGTCCATAAGTTGCGGAATTGCGGTTCTCCTCGGCAATCTTGATTGCCCGTTTAACTCCAAAACAAAAGCCGTAGCTCTCTGCTAACTCAATTTTCATCTCTCAACCTTGGTACAACTGCTTAAAAGTTCAAAAAAGTTCGGAAATGAGGTATTGATACACTCGACATCTTCTACTTCCATACCGCAACGAAGTCCAGCAATCGAAAAACTCATCGCGATACGATGATCTCCGCAACTGTTCACTACGGCCAACTTCAATTCTCCACCGACTACGGCGTAACCGTCCGGATACTCTTCGGTCTCGATGCCACAGAGGTTCAAATTGTTCACCACCGTTTTGATCCGATCAGACTCTTTGACCCGTAGCTCTTCGGCATTTTTAATGATGCTTTTCCCCTCGGCACACGCCATTGCGATAGAGAGAGCCGGAAGTTCATCGATCAGCCAAGCGATGTTCTCTTCAACCGTTACGGCATTTAGGGGTGCATGTTCGATCCGAATCGTCCCGATCGGCTCATACCGCTCATCGGTGAGGGTATAGGTAATCTTTGCCCCCATACGTTCCAATACTTTGAATGCCTCGATACGAGTCGGATTCAACGTTACCCCCTCAATCACTGCCGACGCGTTCGGTGTAATCGCAGCTGCAACGGCAAAGAAAAAAGCACTCGAGGGGTCAGCAGGAACACGAATATCGAGCGGTTTAAGCGGTTTTTTCAACGGCCAAATCTTGGTTTCAAGACCATTAATTTCAACGCGCGCCCCCATTCCGCGAAGCATCCGTTCGGTATGGTCTCGGCTGAGTTCCGGCTCGCGAAACTTACAAACATCATCTGAACGAAGCGCTGCGAGCATCATCGCACTTTTGACCTGCGCTGAAGCAACCGGCGAGGTATAATCGAATGATTTAAGCGAAGCGCCTCGAATAGAAAGCGGGGCCAAATCACCGTTATTGCGTCCGTCGAGTTTGGCTCCGATGGAGCGAAGCGGCTGTGTCACCCGTTTCATCGGGCGGCGCTTGAGATACTCATCACCCGTCAAAACAAAATGTCCCTCGGCAGAACTCAAAAGACCGCACAACAGTCTCATCCCCGTACCGGAGTTGCCACAATCTAGGATCTCTGAGGTCTCTTTGATACCGTTGGAGCGAATGGTGATAACGGATCCCTCATCAACGATCTCCGCACCTAAATGACCGACGATTTTGAGGGTATTAAGGGTATCTTCTGCGCGGAGAAAGTTCTCTACCCGACTCTCCCCCTCTGCCAAAACCGCAAACATCGCACATCGATGAGAGATCGATTTGTCCGGCGCGATGGCATCGCTTCGAAACGCAAACGTTTGCGCAGGATAAACCTTGACAGAAATCATCGTAAATTCGCTCCAAGTTCTTCTTTGAGTCCGTTCAAAATCGATTCCATTGCCGTTGTAATATCCTCATCATCGAGTGTTTTTTCCTCGGATTGAAGGACAAAACGGAGCGTCAGACTCATCTGATCCCCTAAACTTTCAGAGACATAGCGGTCTACCGGATAAAAACGTTGAACTTGAGCCGAGCGGTGTTTTTCAATAACCGCTTTGATCGTCTCATAACTCATCTCTCTAGAGATCAAAATACTCAAATCTCTCAAAGAGGCTTGGAATTTAGAGTACGGTTTTGCTTGAACAATCCCATATGGCAAACAATCGATTTTGAGTTCGCACATGAACGCTTGAGGAAGATCAAACTCCTCTTCTACCTGAGGATGGAGACGGAAAATTTCCCCCGCCTCTACACCATCAATCATCACTTTGGCGCACACATACGGATGTGCCAAAGTGTGCACCGGCGTATGGCTTACCAACTCAAAGCTTCCGGCAACATTACCGATCAATTTGACAAATGCCGCAAAATCAATGGATGCAGGTTTTCCGGCATTGGAGATTTTTTCACTCTCCATGGGACCCGAAACGATAAATCCAAGCCGTTTCGATTCGCGACGTTCAATATCAAATACCATCCCCGCTTCAAACAAAGCGATCTTTTTCTGATTCACTTTGACATTTGCCGATGCGGAGTTTAAAAGTCCCATCAACAAAGTCGGACGCAAAGTATCGAATGTCGCCGTAATCGGGTTGAGAAGCTCTTTTTCGTGATCCACACAGAGAAAACCGTATTTTTCAAGCTGAAGCCGTTCATTAAAAACAAAATGAACCGATTCGTAAAACCCGCTTTGTGCCGCGCGGTGACGGTATTCTCGTGTCTTGCGGTATTCTCTAAGATCATCAGACATTTGATTCGCTTCAGCGAAAACAAGCGGTTTTGATGGGATATTATCGATGCCGACAATACGAACGACCTCTTCAACGATGTCTTGTTTGTTCACGATATCATGACGAAATTTAGGAACCGTAATCGCGAAGGTCGATCCTTTGGTTTTGCCGATATCCATTCCTAGATTTTTGAAAATTTGCGTGATACGGGTTTTATCGATTTTGAGTCCGATGAACGATTCAAACTCCTCTTCCGCCATACTAATAATCCGCTCTTCGTGCGACGTTGTCAGTTCCAAATTTCCACCGTATACTTGAGACGGCGAATAGTGTTCAAACAGCATAGAAACGTATCGAATCCCCATCTCGATGGAAGGCTCGCTTCCACGTGAGGAGCGATAATAGTGCGGACAGCTCGCTACTTTTTTATCACCCATCATTTTGGCAATGATCTCAGGGGGAATATAGCTCGCCTCGATTACCGCTAATCCCTCATTCGCAGAAAAATGCGCCTCTTTTTCTTGTGAGACGCCGATGATGGAGACTTTCTCTTTGCCATACAATGCGGCATAACCGTTTTCATCGTTTTGTAGGGTGACAATCCCTTTATTTTCGATATTATTGAATGCCTCAAACGGATATGCTCTAAGGATTACACCGGTGCTGTGAGTGGCGTATGCCAGCAGAGCATCAACTGGATTGGTGTGATTCCCATCAATAATCGCTAGACGCAAAGCAATACGAAACGGAATATTCAATCCTTTAACATCAACGGCGCCAAAGAGCAAATCGGTATTGTACGTTTCGGTATGATGAAGTTGTAAAATTCGTCCTATTCCAAGACGTCCGTCCAGCTTCTCTTTGTAGCTCAATTCACGAAGCGGACGCAAGAGTGCCGCCCGCAAATCTCGTGCGACGCCATGGATACTGAGACAATCTCCGCGATTAGCAGTGAGCTCAATTTCGATCACGTCGTCGTTAAATACGGCATATTCGTTCAGATTTTTCCCCAATACCAGCTCACCTATGCTCGAATCGAGGATCATAATCCCCTCTCCCACACTCGGCAAACCAATCTCTTTGGCAGAGCAGATCATCCCATGCGATTTGACACCGCGAAGTGAAGCCTCCTTGATCTTCAATCCGCCGGGGAGTTCCGTACCAATGGTTGCCAAAGCGATATATATCCCTGCACGAACATTCGACGCACCACAGACAATTTGACGTACTTCACTGCCGACGTTTACTTGACAGACATTGAGCTTATCGGCGTCGGGATGTTTTTCACACGCATCGACAAATCCGACCACCACACCGTCCGCAACGCGAATTGTTTCATGGGAATCCACTTCCAACCCGATCGCATTAAACGTTTTACACAACTCTTCGGCACTGATTCCGTCCAGATCGATCCACTCATTTAACCAATTTTTTGTAACGATCATCTAAACTGCTCCAATAATCTCGTATCTCCCTCAAACAATGAGCGCAAATCACCAATACGGTGAATCAACATCGCGAAACGTTCAACCCCTAGTCCGAACGCGTATCCGCTAACCTGCTCATAAGCGACCGCTTTGAATACATTTGGATCAACGATGCCGCATCCCAAAACTTCAAGCCAACCGGTTTTTGAGCATACACGGCACCCTTCCCCGCCGCAGAAGATACAACTAATATCCACTTCGGCAGATGGTTCCGTAAATGGGAAAAAACTTGGACGAAAACGAACGTCGACATCCCCGAACATCGTTTTAAGAAAATCTTCAAGGATAAACTTGAGATTCGCAAAAGAGACTTTCCCTGCTTCCTCGACTACCAGCCCCTCCACCTGATGAAACATCGGAGTGTGGGTGATATCATAATCACGACGGAAAACAGCCCCAGGAGCAATCATTCGAATCGGCGGTTTTTGGCTCAACATGGTACGGATTTGCACCGGAGAGGTATGGGTTCGGAGTAACATCGAATCCTTAAAATAAAAGGTATCCTGCATGTCACGTGCCGGATGGTACTTTGGCAGATTCAACGCTTCGAAATTATGGAAATCATCCTCTACCATCGGTCCCGTTTTGACCGAAAAATTCATCGCCACAAAATACTCGACAATTCGGTCCATCGTCTCCATAACAGGGTGCAATGACCCGCGCTCGCTAATCGGTGAAAACAAGCTCACATCGATCGCCTCCGCTTTCATTGTTGCTTGGAGATGTTCCATCGCCAAAAAGAGTTTTCGATCAACCAATAACGCGTTCAGCCCCTCTTTATGGATATTCAATTCTTTGGCAAATGAGCCTTTTTCTGCATCTGGAAGATCTTTCATGCGGGCGAACTCAGCGTTCATAATCCCTTTTTTTCCGAAAATAGCAATTCTAATCTCTTCGATTTTATCAATCGTTTCGGCCGATTTTATAGCGTCGTACCACTCTTGCAAAATAGCGTCTCCGTTGTAATTTATGAAAGTCGTAAAAATATCTTTACCGTTGAATCCAAAGGGCTTTCAATCTAGAGTATATTGTAGTCAAATCTCTTTTATAAATAGCTTCAAGCAATCAACCATGTGCTACAATAGCATAAAAAAAGAGGTTTAAAATGTGCATTTTCTGCAAAATTGTCAACAAAGAGATCCCTTCTAATGCCGTTGCCGAAAACGAAGAATTCTATGCGTTTCATGATATCAATCCTAAAGCACCCATTCACGTGTTAGCGATCCCAAAAGCGCATTACCAAAGCTTTAACGACATTCCAGGGGATGTAATGGGACGAATGACGACGTTTATGCAAGAAGTTGCGGAAACAGTTGGGATCAAAAAGAGCGGTTACCGTATCATCAGTAACATCGGAGAAAACGGAGGACAAGAGGTAGGGCATTTGCACTTCCACATCCTCGGTGGAGCAAAGCTCGGCTGGGGGCATTTTGCGGATGCGGATCCGAAGGACTTCTTTTAAAAGTTTATAAACAATTCTTCCGAATTACACGGATATTTTCCATGAGATTCGGAA
>JACXUE010000035.1 GCA_014764075.1 Sulfuricurvum sp. | reverse complement strand
TTCTTGATCGTTCAAAATTATAGTGCCGATATATGTTTGGCTAAGGCATCGATTTGAGCATCCTCAAGTGCTTTAGCTTGTCCTTGCATAACTCCTTTCATCTCTTTGCCGTAGGTTCCGGCCTGATACCCTTTGAGAGCCTCTTTTACTTGAGCTTCACTGAAATTGGCGATAATCTGAGATTTGTTTAATGCCGCTTTTTCTGCTTTTGCACCATGGCACGAAGCACATTTTTGAGCATAGAGAGCCGCTCCGTCAACCGATGCAACAGAAGCGGCAATGGGCTTCTCTGGAGCCGCTTTCGGTTGAATCTCAGCGGAAGCTTCCAACGGAGTTGTTGATGGTTCGGCGGATGTGCTAGAAACGTTTGTTTCAACGGGTATGGGAGCAGTGGCGATTTGAGGTGTTTCACTGTTTTGAGGCTCATTGCTGCATCCCAATAGCAACAGGGCATAGGCGATAGCGATCAACGATTTCATTAATAATTCTCCTAAATAAATTTTAGGCTATTCTAACAAATTTTTTATTGGAAATGATTTAAAAAATAAAAAGGAGGAAAAAAGAAGTTTCACACCGAAGTGTGAAATGAGCTAATAAGTTAAACTTATTTAGCTGGAGTTGCAGCAGCCTCAGCAGCAGGTGCAGCTTCTTCAGTAGTAGGAGCAGCCTCAGCAGCAGGTGCAGCTTCTTCAGTAGTAGCAGGTGTAGTAGCTTCTTCAGCTACTGGCGCAGCTTCTTCAGTAGCAGCTGGTGCTTCTGTAGTAGCAGACTCGCTGCATCCGATAAACATAGCTGCAAGCAACAAAGCAGAGATAACTTTCAACATGGTAAGGCTCCTTAAAAAAATATGGCGGAAGTATACCACTACTCACCCTAGTGTTGTCAAGGATTTTTGAGTTATTTTCAAAAATATTTGATAGAAATGTCTAAAATAGGGGTTTGTAGAGCATTGAAAATTTATTAAATTTCTAAAAAAAGAGGGTAAATACGTGACAGTTTCGGATAAATTTTTTAAATTTTTTTCAAATTTTTTGTTTGGTTTACCGATGATATCAAAATAAAGACAAATGAAGAGGAGGAATCCCCTCTTTTTTCGATGCTTAGAGCACTAAATTAGCGCCCTGATGGTAAGAGATTGAGATCGGGAACTGGGGTTTGTTCTTTCCATCCGCCCCCCAAAGATTTGTAGAGATTAATGGTCTGGATAAGGCGGTTTTGTTTGGCGATTTGATAGCTCTGTCTGGCTGAGAGCCACTGCTGTTGTACCAAAAGGAGATCGGAGAAGTTGATAATGCCGAGTTGATAACGGAGCTTTGCTTGTTGGTAGGCTTTGTCGATTGCCTTAAAACGTTCGCTTTGGTATATGCATTGATCCTTGGCGATCTTCTCTTGCCCGATGGCGTTATCAACATCGTTAAATGCGCTTATGATTGTTTTTTGGTACATGGCTAGCGTTTTATTATTATCAGCCTCGGCACTTTTGATTTCACCCGCAATTCTTCCGGCGGTAAAGATTGGGAGGGTTATCGACGGGGAAAGCTCCCAGATTTTTGCCGGATTGGAGAGAAAGTCGGTGAGTTCCAAACTCTGAACCCCTAATATCCCTGTTAGGCGGATACTCGGATAATAAGCAGCGCGTGCAACGCCGATAGCGGCGTTCGATGCGATAAGGTTTTGTTCGGCGGCCGCAATATCAGGTCTATGGAGCAAGATAGACGATGGGAGCAACGACGGAACATCCGGTATGTGAATCGAATCGATCGGCGTAGGGGCAATGGATTGAGGGTTTTGCCCTAACAACAGATTAAAGGTAGCCTCTTCAGCGATTTTGAGCGATTGGAGTTGGGAAAGCGTCGCTTTGGCACTCTCTAACTCGGAACGAGATTGAAGATAGACACTTTCATTAATAGCGCCATGCTGATATTTCAAGGCGTTTAGTTGTTCGATTTCATTCGAAGCTTTGAGATTCTCTTGGGCTAATGTTATTTGACTTTGTATCGAAGCGAGTTTGATATAGCTTGCGGCGACACTGGAAGCAATCGTGAGTTTAAGGGTTTGACGGGCGTATTCGCTGGAGAGGAGATGGGCACGTGCCGATTCATTGGCTCTGCGTACTTTGCCGAAGAGATCGATTTCGTAGCTGGCCAAGCTGAGTGATCCGGCATAGGTTGATGTGATCCCCTCATTGAGTTGACGACCGCCGCTTGTAGCATTATCGACACTTTTACGGTTGAGAGAGCCTGAAGCGTTGATTTGGGGATAGAGGTACGATTTGGCTTGATCGAATTTACCCAATAATGAATCGACCGAGGCTTGGGCGCTTTGAAGGTCGTGGTTGTGTTGAAGCGCTTTTTCAATACTCTCACTCAATTTTTGATCGTTGAAGTTTTTCCACCATTGTTGATCGATTGCATATTCGGATGAGGCATTGGCATCAGCATGGCGGAATGTTTCCGGCACCGATGATAAAGGTTTTATGTAATCCGGTCCGATCGTACAACCTCCCAAAAGAAGTGCTGCGAGGAGCGGAGAGATAATGTAGAGTTTATTCATGGCTCGAGCCTTTTTGGGATCCAGAAAATTTTTCTTGGGTTGTTGCGACCCAGTAATAGAGATATGGGATAAAGTAACGTTCGATGAACGTAGCGGCTAACATCCCTCCAAACATCGCTACTCCGATCGAAAATCGTCCAGCCGCTCCGGCACCGGAACTGAAGATGAGTGGCAACATACCGGCGAGGAAAGCAAATGAGGTCATCATCATCGGACGGTACCGCAGACGTGCCGCTTCCATCGTCGCATCGTAAATGCTTTTCCCCGAAAGCCTTTGTTCTTCAGCAAACTCGACCACCAAAATCGCGTTTTTTGCCGAGAGGGCGATCAGGGTCAGCAATCCGATCTGGAAGAAAACGTTGTTGTTCAGCCACGGGATGAGCCAAACGACCGCGTATGCACCCGTAATCCCATAGGGGACGGCGAGCATGATCGAGATCGGCAATGTCCACCGCTCATAGAGGGCGGCTAGGATCAGATACACCATGATGAGTGCAAATCCGAGGATGAAAAACGCTTTCCCCCCTACCATTTTATTCTGCAAATAAAGACCCTCCCAATCATATGAAGCATTAGCCGGTAGCATCGAATCGGCGGCACTTTCGATCGTTTTGATAATATCTCCCGAACTGTATCCGGGCGCTGGGGAACCCATAATCGTCGTACTCAATACCCCGTTGAAATGCTCAATCGAGGAGGGGGCGCTGGACATTTTGACCGTTACGACCGAAGATAGCGGAACAAGCATTCCGGTATTGGAGCGAACCCATGCTCTGCCGATATCTTCCGGTTTTGCCCGATAAGAAGCATCGGACTGCATCTGCACCCAGTAGGTTTTACCGTTTTTATCAAATTGGTTGACGTACATCGTTCCAATCGTCGATTGGAGGGTTTGGTAGACGTCGCTGATGGCTAGTCCCATCGATTTGGCTTTTTCACGATCCACTTCGACCGAGAGGGTCGGAGTGTTGACATTCATTGTTGTGAACGGATTTTTAATGCTCGTCTCATTGCGTAACTCCCTGACAAAAGCATTGGTCGTTTGGGCGTGTTGCATCACATTGTTATCTCCCGGTTGGAGGAGGCGGATGCTAAACATATCTGAGGGTCCTAGTCCCCGAATCGGCGGCGGGGGCATAGCGAATACTTTTGCCTCTTTAATCGTTCCGTATTTTGGGTTAATCGATTCGAGAATGCCGAAAATTGTCAACTCTTTGGATGTCCGTTCGCTCCACGGTTTAAGGCGGGTAAAAACGACTGCTGAATTGGGTTCTTGGGAAAAGGTGAGGATGTTGAGACCCGTAATGGCGGTATATTTGTAAATACCTTCTTGTCGGGCTAAAATCGATTCAACCTCTTTGACCACCTCTAGCGTTCGGTTGGCGGTGGCACCCTCGGGGAGGGTAATGGAGGTGATAAAATACCCTTGATCCTCCATCGGCAAGAAAGCGGTAGGGAGGGTTTTATGGAAAAAGGCGATAAAACCGTAGGTGGAGAGATAGATCATTCCGAAAATAAGCGCTTTGCGGATCATAAATCCGGAGCGGCGTACGTAGTTATCGGTCATTTTGGCAAATTTAGTATTGAACCAGCGGAAGAAACGGTTCGGTTCATTTTCATGATGCTTAAGAATCATCGCACCGATGGCGGGTGCAAACGTCAGAGCCATAAAACCAGAGAAAACAACCGAGATGGCGATGGTGGTGGCGAACTGCTTATACAATTGCCCTGTCATACCTCCTATAAAGGTGGCTGGGATAAAGACGGCACACATGACCAAGACGATGGCAACAACAGGGCCGGAGATCTGCATCATCGCTTTGATCGCCGCTTCACGGGGCGGGAGTTTTTCGGTTTGTAAAATCCGCTCCATATTCTCGACAACGACGATGGCATCATCGACGACGATACCGATGGCGAGGACGAGTCCAAAAAGGGTGAGGGTATTGATCGAATATCCAAGCAGATACATTCCGATAAATGCCCCTGTCAATGAGATAGGGATCGAGAGGATAGGGATCAGTGCTGCACGGGAGCTTTGCAAAAAGAGAAAAATAACGAGACTAACCAAAATAATTGCTTCGATGAGGGTTTTTACTACTTCATCGATCGAAATTTTGACAAAATCGGTGGTGTTATAAGGGATATCGTAGGTGATACCGGCGGGGAATTTTTTGGCCAGTTTCTCCATTTTCGCCTCGACGGCGGCGGAGGTTTCCAAGGCGTTGGCGTTGGTATCGGCAAATATCCCTATCATAGCGGCAGGTCGTCCATTGACCCGTCCGAAGAACTCATAATTCGCGCTGCCAAGTTCGACGCGAGCCACATCGCGTAATCGGATCATGGAACCGTCGTTTTTCGCGCGTATGATGATGTTGGCAAACTCTTCGGCGCTGGAGAAACGCCCTTTGGAGGTGAGCTGCATGGTCCACATTTGTGCATCATTGGACGGTGCCTGACCTAGACGCCCTGGGGAGACTTGGATATTCTGATCTTTGATGGCGGCGGCGATTTCAGAGCTACTGACACCGAGCCATGCCATTTTGTCGGGATTGAGCCATACGCGCATCGCGTAATCGCGCTGACCGAAGATTTGGCTGCGCCCTGCTCCGGGGATCTTTTTGATCTCATCGAGGAGATTGGAGGAGATGTAGTTGCTAATTTGCGTGGCGTCATAACTCCCATCAGGAGAGGTGATGGCGACGATGAGAAGGATGTCGGAGGTCTTTTTCTCTACTGTTACCCCTAAATCACGGGTTGTTTGGGGTAGTTGCGCCAAAACCGAATTAATCCGGTTTTGGATATCGACCGCCGCCATATCCTGATTGACCCCGATATTAAAGGTACACGTGATACTCGCCGTACCGGGGAGTGCGGCTGCTTTAGAGGACATGTACATCAGCCCATCTGCACCGGCGATTTGCGACTCTAGAGGGGTGAGGATGTTATTGGCGATCGTTTCGGCATCCGCTCCGGGGTATTTAGCGGTGACGACGACGGTTGGCGGGGTTAGGTTCGGGAGCTGGGAGATCGGGAGCGTTTTGATCGCCGCAAATCCGAGCAGCATAATGATGATCCCGATTACAATCGAGAGGATGGGACGGTTGATAAAATATTTGCTGAACATGATTATTGTCCGTTCACGATGACGGGAGCTCCCGGTTTGAGTTTAGGCAAAGCATCGGCAGCGATTTTTTCATCTCCAGTGAGCCCCCTCTCGATCACGATGTTTTCACCTACCCATGCGCCGACGGTGACCGGGCGGGTTGAAACGGTATTGTTGGCCTCGATGACGTAGACGAATTTGCCTTTTTCTCCGCTCAATACCGTTTTTTGTGGGAGGTACTGGGTATTTTTCCACTCCATCCCTGTGACCCGTACTTTGACAAATTGTCCTGGCAGAAGTTTGTGATCACTGTTCTCCAGTATGGCACGGTATGTGATAGTTCCGGTCGTCGAATCGATAAACGGAGCGATAAAATCGATGCTCCCTTTTCGGCTCAGGGTTGAACCATCAGCAAGGATGAGTTCGATATCGTATTTTCCGTCTTTCGGTACTACTAGTTTTCCTGAGGTGATCGCATTTTGGCGAGCGATGCGTTCGTTTTCACTAAACGTGAAGTTGACGTAAATCGGATCGTTTTGATACATCGTCGTAAGCAATCCGTTCGCTCCGCCAACGACGTAGGTACCGACATCGACTTTGCTTTGATCGACGTATCCGCTCATGGGTGCTTTGATGGTGGTGTAGCTGAGGTTAAGCTTCGCTTGATCGAGGGTCGCTTTGGCTCCCTCTAGTGCTGCCGCACCGTTTCGCTCTGCGGCGGTTGCGCTGTCAAGCTCTTGTTGACTGGCGGCGTTTGCCTGAGCTAAGGGTTTGATACGATTGAGGGTCGCTTTAGCGTTGGTGTAGTTTGCCGATGCGAGATCATAGGCCGCTTGCGCAGTAGCAAGAGAATTTTTTAAATCACTCGGATCGATGGTAAAGAGGGGTGTCCCTTTGGTGACAAAAGAGCCCTCGGTATAGTGGCGTTTAGCGAGATATCCGTTGACACGGGCAAAAATCTGAACGGTGTTGTAGGCTTGTGTCTTTCCTGTTGCTTCCAATACGGCGGGGAAATTGCCGGTTTTGACTTCGGTAGCCGTTACGGGGATCGGACCTTCAGACGGCTTTTTCATCCCTGCGGCTTTGGAGCGTTCGCATCCGCTGATAGCGAGGATGAGGGCGGCGGATAGTGCAATAGTGCTTAGGCGGTTCATTCAGATTCCTTTGTTGAAGTGGTATTGAGGGTAAGGCACATGTGTTTGAGGACACGCAGTGTTATAGCGAGTTCATCGGGATTGATCCCTTGATGTAAAATATCGTTGGCTTTGTTTAAAACCTCCATGGTCGGCTTTTCCAAAGCTATTCCTTGAGGGGTGAGGGTGACGAGGTTGCATCGTTTATCCCTTTTATCGGTGAAGCGCTCGATTAAAGAGCGTTTTTCCAACCCCGCAATCAGACGGGTAACGGAGGTTTTGTCTTTGCCGACGAAATCGGCAATGTTTTGTTGGGTTGAGTGTTTCTCTTTCCACAGTACAACCATCACTTTGAATTGTTCAATCGTCATATCGATGCCGTTGAGAGAGAGCTGACGGGTAAGATAGGTTCGTGCGGTATGTGCCGCATGGTTGGTCAAGCATCCCAGTGATTCGTCGAGGGGGCATTCGCATCGGTTCATAATCGTCTCCTAAATAGTTGACTATGCAACTAATTAAACGAATTCTAGTTCAAAGGGGAGAAGAAAGTCAAGTGTGTAATGTTAATAATGTTAATCGTTAAGGCAATTATATGCGTTAAAATCCGCCGATTTTTTTAGAAGGTTAGGATAGATGTTGCGAGTTTTTGTATTCGTAAGTATGTTGGTGGGAATTCTGATGGCGGCGCAACCTCCGAAAAAAGTCCCCGTTTTGTGTTATCACCGTTTCGGTATCGAGGTTGCCGATTCGATGACGATCAAAAATTCCGCATTTTCTGAGCAGATCGAGTGGTTGAAAACACACGGCTATACGGTATTTCAAAAAAGAGAAGAGGGTGCTCTCTGCTCAGGAGTACGCTAAACTGGTCGATAAACAGTTAAGCGGATCGAAGAAGAAGCTCGAAGAGAAGATGGGGCATGAGATCAAATACCTAGCATGGGTGTTTGGAATTTATGATGATACGCTTCTTGTTGATGCGAACAAATCGGGCTATGTTGCAGCATTCACGATTGATCGAAAACACACCTCTTCGGGTGATAGTCCAATGGCATTGGGGCGATACATGGTGGTAAGCAAACACACGATCAAAGATTTTGAGAGAATGGTGGACGGAACGGAAGATCGGATGCCTGCATCGAAAAAAGAGATAGTTAAATACTAAATGTCAGCATCAAGGCGCTATAATATAACAACAAATTCCATTACAAAGACCGTCCTTTGCATTTTGAACCGTACCCTTTTGAAAAATTGACCGCACTTTTGGCGGATATTACTCCTAATCCACAGTATTCTCCGATCGCTTTGACCATTGGAGAGCCGCAGTTCGAGACCCCCGCATTTATCCAAAAATCGCTTGCTAAGCACTCCGAAGAGTTGCGCCGTTATCCGAAAACGGCAGGAGAATCTTATCTAAACGACTCGATGCGCGGGTTTGTCGAGAGCCGTTTCGGGGTAAAACTGGAATCCAATGAATTGGTCAGTTCGTTCGGGACGCGTGAAGTGCTTTTTAATTTCCCTCAGTACTATCTGTTTGATAAAAAAGAGCCTGTTATGGCGTACACCAATCCGTTTTATCAGATTTACGAGGGGGCGGCAATCGCGTCACGCGCACGGGTGATCCATCTTAACCTCACTGAAGCTAATAACTTCAAGCCGATCATCAATGAATCAGAACTAGCCGAATGCGATCTTGTTATCTTGAACTTTCCAAACAATCCGACCGCATCCCTGCTCAGTCTCGAAGAGTTGGGCGAGTGGGTGAAACTTGCCCTTAAACACGATTTCTGTCTCATTAACGACGAGTGTTACAGCGAGATTTATATGGCCAAAAAAGTCCCATCGCTTCTTGAAGCATCGATTTATGTCGGCAATACCTCGTTTAAAAACGTCCTAGTTATCAACTCGATTTCCAAACGCTCATCCGCGCCGGGGCTACGGAGTGGATTTATTGCCGGAGATGCGGAGATGCTCAAAGGGTACGCGCAGTATCGCACCTATGTCGGATGCGCTTCGCCTCTGCCGCTTCAAGCGGCGGCGGCCATGGCTTGGGCGGATGAGTATCATGTGGCAAAAGCACGGGCCATATATGTGGAAAATTTCAAAGCGGCGCAGGAGATATTGGGAATTACAACCTCCGATGCGACTTTTTACGTTTGGCTCAAAGTTCCCAATGCACTTGAATTTACCCAACGCCTATATCGCGACTATAACGTGAAAGTATTGCCTGGGGAATTTTTAGCCCGCGCGGATGCGAAGGGTGAAAATCCAGGGGTCGGCTACATCCGTATCGCCCTCGTCGAAGAGACAGCGCGCACCATCGAAGCACTTAAACGTTTAAAGGAGGCATTAGCATGAGCGAAACACTCAAAGAGAAAATCTATCAGGCGCAAAGTGAAGGGGACATCGCCTCTTTGTACGTCCTCGAAGCGCAGGCACACGAGATGTTTGATGAAGATACTCTGATGGCGTTTTATGCTAATATCCTTGATCTAGCGTTGGAGCGGCTCACTAATACATTGGAAAACATGGAGCGGCTAGACATGAACGAGGTGCAGGATTTTGCGACCCTTCGCGCACTCTACGAATACGCGATCGAGCACTACAGCGCGGGGAGCACTCACGATGCGAGCGCACTTTTTGAAGTGCTCGGAGGGATTAGCAACGATGAGCCGTTCAGTGTGGCGATGAGCGTTCACCGTGCGGCGTGTGATGCCAAAATTCCATTTGATGATTTTATCGATGAGTACGTCGATATGAACGCGACTCAAAACGGCGGGAAATTTTATATCAGCTATTTTAAAAAGGAACTTCCACAATGAAAATTCACTTCATCGGCATCGGCGGTATCGGTATTTCGGGATTGGCAAAATACACCCGTTTCGGTGGTCATGAGGTGAGCGGTTCGGACATGAAAGCGACCCATATCACCCAGCGTCTAATCGATCGGGGTATCAAAGTCTCCATCGGACATGATGCGGCGAATATCCCTGAGGGGTGTGATCTCGTCATCCACTCGGCGATCATCCGTGACACCAATGTCGAGGTGGTCGAAGCAAAACGCCGAGGGATCGAAGTATTGCACAGACGTGACGCGTTGCTCCGTATCCTCAAAGAGAAAAAAGTCTATGCGGTGTGCGGTGCGCACGGCAAGAGTACGACAACGGCGATTTTAGCCTCGATCATGAGCGGAAGTGCGATTATCGGTGCGGAGTCCAAAGATTTCAGCTCCAACGTTCGCTATGACGGAAGTACCGACGTGATGCTTTTCGAAGCCGATGAAAGTGATGGAAGCTTTCTAAATTCCAACCCGTACTGTTCTATCGTCACCAACGCCGAACCGGAGCACATGGAGTATTACCACTACAACATCGATGAGTTCCATAATGCGTATCGCCGTTTTGTCGAGATGGCGCCAGTGCGGGTGATTAATGCCGAAGATCCATTTATGGCGACGTTGGAGTGCGATGCGATCCGTCTCTATCCGAGTAAGGATATTTCAAACATCAACTATATTCTCCTCGACGATGAACCTTACACCCGCTTCACCCTCAAAAATATGGGTGAATTCGAAGTGTGGGGATTCGGTGAACATATTGCGATGGATGCCTCACTCGCGATTTTGGCGGCGGCTCAGACGATGAGTGTCGCCTCTATCCGTGCGAATTTGCTCCATTTCAAAGGGATCAAAAAACGCTTCGACATCATTTTCAAAGGCTCGGATCGCGTCATCATCGATGACTACGCCCACCATCCGACCGAGATCAAAGCGACGATGAAATCACTCATCACTTATGCCAAGCTCAAAGGGTTTGAGCGCATCGTAGCCATCTGGCAGCCCCACAAATATTCACGGACGATCGATAACCTTGATGCGTTTGTGGAGTGTTTCGATGGGGTGGATGAGCTCATTATCCTCCCCGTCTGGGCGGCGAGTGAAGAACCTCGCGAAATCGATTTTGAGGGGCGTTTCGGACACTATAACCTCACCCTGTGCGACAAACTTTACCGTGCCGGCGACACCATCGAGACGGTGAGAGGCGATACCGTCATCAAAACGTACGATCGCGATCTCATCATCGGGTTCGGAGCCGGAGATTTGACCTATCAACTCAGAGGGATGAAGTAAATCATGGGATATCTGCTTTGGTTTGGAATCGTCGTCGTCCTTTTTGCGTGGATGCACTATTTTACCGAACTGGTGACGAACCAAAAAATCCTTGTTTCGGCTGTTTTGACTCTCATCATCAGTGGTGCGATCCTCTATAACATCGCCGCAGACCGTGACCGCGAAAAAGTGATCCGTGTGGAGCAACAATACCGCAGCGGTGAAACCCTTATATGTCGCGGCACAGAAGTCAATGCAACGACATTCGATTACAGCGTCGGAACTCAGAGTTTTGTCGGGCTCAAAGGGACAAAGCATTATCAACAAATCATCAATGCCCGTGAGTGCGAATGAGCCGACTCTCCGCTAATCTCGCCGAGCTTTTCGGGAAACTCGATCTACTCTTTCATATCGGTGCGTTGCAGCATTTTTTTTCCCGTGAACAAAACATCGCGATGCAGGGGGATCAAGAGCGCCACCACCGCTATATCCAAGCCCTCGATGCGTTAGAGTTCAAAGCCCCGCCCAAAAGCGTCGGGTTCGAAACTATCATTAATCACCTCAAAAAGCAGGGGGTTTTACGGTTCGAAGAGATTTTCGAACTCCTCAAAGTGGTCCGCTATTTTCGTCTTATGCGCAACCAAAACTTCGCAGGTCTCATCGGCGAGTGGATGGAGACGATCGTTATCCCCGAAGTGTTCAGTGAGATCGAAGAGTATTTTGATTATGAGGGGAACTTTATCGAATCGCGCGACGATGAGCTCTATAAAATCGCACAACGGATCAAAGCGATCAAAGCCGAGATTAACGACTCTATCAAGCGCCTTTTTCACACCCAAAAACTGACCCCGTACCTCGTCGATACGCAGATTCACTACATCAATGATGAAGAGTGTTTGTTGGTGCGAGGGGGATTTAATCATGTCCTCAAGGGCTCTGTGGTCGGACGGACGGGGGCGGGATTTTTCTACGTTGCCCCCGATGCCCTGCTACGTGCCAAAGAGCAGCTGCGCTACGTATTGCAGGAGCGGGAGACCAAGCTTTATGAGTACGCCAAGCGATTTAGTGCCAAACTCTCGAACCTCGTTTTGTTTATCGGGTTTATTGACCGTGAGTTTGATCGATACGATCACTATCAAGCGCGGGTGTTGTTTGCCCGTGCGCACGATTTTGCGATTCTCAAACCCCAAAACAACAGTGACATCGTCCTCGAAGAGTTCTCCCATCCCGCTATCCATAAGCCCAAACCGATCAGCGTCGATTGGAGCTCCAACCTCCTGATGATTACGGGGGTGAATGCGGGAGGTAAAACGATGCTCCTCAAATCGCTCCTCTCGGCGGCGCTGATGGCGAAGTATCTCATCCCGATGAAGATCAATCCCCACAAATCGCGGATCGGGAGCTTCAAACGGATCGAAGCGGTGATCGACGATCCCCAGAGTGTGAGCAATGACATCTCCACCTTTGCGGGGCGGATGGTGCAGTTCAGCCATCTGTTTGAACACAAAAGCGCCCTGGTTGGGGTCGATGAGATCGAGTTGGGGACCGACAGCGACGAGGCGGCGGCGCTCTTTGCTGTTCTCTTAGATGAGCTGATCAAACGGGGGCAGAAGATCATCGTCACCACTCACCATAAGCGACTTGCCGCATTGATGGCGGATCGGGACGACGTGGAGCTGATGGCGGCGCTGTACGACGAAGAGCGGCGCGTTCCGACCTATGAATTTTTGCAAGGGGTGATCGGTAAGAGTTACGCATTCGAGACGGCGATGCGCTATGGGATCAATCCCGCCATTATCACCCGTGCCAAATCGCTCTACGGGGAGAACCACGAAAAACTGAGCGTCCTGATCGAACGGGGGAGTGAGCTGGAGCGGGAACTCAAACGCAAAAATAAAGAGGTGGATGAGCGGCTCGAAGCCCTCAAAGCCCAAGAACGCGATCTCAAAGAGGCGCGGGAACATTTGCGCGTTGAGCTGGATAGTGAGAAATCAAAACTCCGCGCAGGGTACGACGCAGCAATCCGCGAAGCCAAAGAGGCGGCGAGGGGACATAATATGGCGGCAATCCATAGACAACTCAACAAAGCGAATGCGAAGCTCCCAAAACCAGAGCCGATCAAGATCGGCTCACCCGAACCGATCAAGTACGAAGTAGGGCAGGCGGTCAAATATCGCACTCAGCGGGGAACCGTCGTGAGTGTCGGAGCCAAAGATGCGATGATTGAAGTGGAGGGGATGCGGTTGAGGGTAAAACTTACGGATCTCAAACCCAGCGGCAATATTCCGAAAAAGCCGAAGGTGACGATCACGTCGCAAGTAGAGCAAAAGAGTGGTCTAAAACTTGATTTGCACGGTTTGAGAGCTGAAGAGGCGTGTGAGAAGATGGATAAATTTCTCTCCGACGCACTGCTTCAAGGGTTTGATGAGGTGCTAATCCCGTCAAAGAGTTTCTTAAAGCCCATCCGAGTGTCAAGAGTTTTGCCGATGCTCCTGCCCACATGGGGGGATTTGGGGCGAAAGTCGTTCGTCTTTAACTATCCGTTTTTTTCTGTTCGTCCTCATCAAGTATAATCCGCAAAGAAAAAGACATTAAGTATTCTTGATACCCTATCCCTAAATCGACAATGTAATCAAAGCAGACGACAGAGAGATTTATCTATTTTTGCGTACAATCCTATACTTACTTTGTAACAAACATTAAACGATCGAGAATGTAAATGACCCACACCGAATACCAAAATGCCGTAGAACTGCTGAAAAAGTACTCTTACCACTACTACGTCCTCGACGACCCCATCACGACGGACGAGGAGTATGATATTCTCTATCACCAAGTGGTGGCGTATGAGCATGAACATCCAAACGAAATAATTCCCGATTCACCGACACAGCGAGTGGGGGATGTTCCGCAGGACAAATTTGACAAGGCGCAGCATCTCAGCCGTATGTGGAGCTTGGAAGATCTTTTTAACCGAGACGAGTTGGAGACGTGGGTCAGCCGTATCACCAAAGTTTACGGCGATGTCCGTTTTTACTGCGAACCCAAATTTGACGGGGCGAGTTTGAACCTGATCTATGATAATGGAGTACTCGTACAGGCGATTACCCGAGGTGACGGAGTCGAGGGGGAAGATGTAACCCTAAATGCCAAGACGATTCAGTCGATCCCTCTCTCCATCGAGTATACGGGAGGGATTGAGATACGGGGCGAGGTCGTCATCTTCAAAGAAGATTTCGAGAAGATCAACGAAGAGCGTTTGCGCAACGGTGAATCGCTCTTTGCCAATCCGCGCAATGCGGCGGCGGGGAGTCTCCGTCAGCTCGATACCCGTATTACCGCGTCGCGTCGGTTGGTGTTTATGCCTTATGGTATCGGGGCTAACACACTGGAGATCAAAAAACTTTCCGAGCGGATGGAGTGGGTCTACGCACTGGGGTTTCGCAACCCCCATATGACCCACTTGTGTGAGAATGCGGATCAGATCGAGACCTTTTACCACGAGATGCGTGTCGAGAGGGACAATTTCGCGATGCTCCTTGATGGGATGGTGATCAAGGTCGATTCGATTGCCGTGCAGGAAGAGTTGGGGTATACCGTTAAAAATCCCCGTTGGGCGGCAGCGTACAAATTTCCCGCCATCGAGAAGATCACGACGCTGCGCGACGTGATCTTGCAGGTGGGGCGCAGCGGCGTGGTGACCCCCGTCGCGATCGTCGAGCCCGTCGATATCGAGGGGGTCACTGTTGAGCGCTCGACGCTGCACAATTTCGACGAGATCGAGCGCAAGGACATCCGGATCGGGGATAAGGTGATCATCCTGCGCAGCGGCGACGTCATCCCCAAAATCGTCAAAGTGATCGTGTCGGAGCGGAGCGGGAATGAGCAAATCATCTCCCGACCGACCCATTGTCCCGTCTGCGGAAGTGAACTCCTCGATGAGGGGGCACTCATTAAATGCCAAAATATGGGGTGTGAAGCACGGGTGGTTAACTCGATCATCTATTTCGCCTCGAAACAGTGCCTTAACATCGACGGATTGGGGGATAAAATCGTCGAAGCGCTCCATAGAGCGGGGATGGTACACGAAGTGAGCGATCTCTTTAGCCTCACGATGGATCAGCTTCTCTCCCTAGAGGGGTTCAAAGAGAAAAAGAGCCGTAATCTTCTGGATGCCATCGCGGCGACCAAAGGGTGCGATTGCTGGCGTTTTATCAATGCATTGGGGATCGAGCACATCGGCGAAGTCGCTTCCAAAACACTCTGCGGTGCTTTCGGGGACGCGTTTGATCGTGCTAGCCGTGAGGAGATTTTGGCATTGGAAGGTTTCGGAGGAGAGATGGTCGAATCGATTCTCGAATTTGTTCGGGTCAATCGGGATAAGATCGAAACGCTCCGCACTCTATTGGAACCTGTTGAGCCTGTAAAAATCGAAGCACACGATAACCCTTTTAAAGGGAAAAGCGTCGTTATCACCGGATCGATGTCCGTGCCGCGCGATAGCATTAAAGCAATGTTAGAGAGATTAGGGGCGAAAGTTGCTTCATCGGTCTCTAAAAAAACCGATTATGTCGTGTATGGCGAAGATGCAGGGTCTAAATACGATAAGGCGGTAGAGCTAGGTGTGCCATTATTGACAGAATTGGAATTTAGAGAGAAAATATCCGCCTTATAGAGGTAAGCTTTCGTACCACAGTACTAGTGTAGCCAAAGGGGTGAATCCCTTTGGCATTTAAAGGGAGATGTATGCGACTAGATAGTTATTTGGTAGAAAGCGGCTTTGTAGAGAGCCGTACCAAAGCTCAAAATTTGATCAAAGAACATGCGGTGAGTGTAGATGGCAAAATCATCGATAAAGTGTCGTTTGATATTGTCGATGGGATGGATGTCAATGTTGCCGATACTGAAATGTATGTGAGTCGTGCCGCCATTAAGCTTAAAGGGTTTCTCCCTTATACCAAGTGGAAGTTGAACGGGCTTAATGCCCTCGATATCGGTTCTTCTACGGGGGGATTTACTCAAGTTCTTTTGGAAAACGGTATTGCAAGTGTAACGTGTGTCGATGTAGGAAGAGATCAGCTTCATCCTTCACTCCGTTGCGATGAGCGCGTGAGGGTATGTGAAAATACCGATATCCGCACCTTTGAAGCGGAGAATTCCTTTGATATTGTGACGTGCGATGTAGCCTTTATCTCTCTTGAACATATCCTCGATGCGATCGATCGTCTCTCGTCCCGTTATATTGTCGTTTTGTTTAAACCGCAGTTCGAAGTAGGGCGCGAAGTGAAACGGGACAAAAACGGTGTTGTCAAAGACGATAAAGCGATTGGCAAAGCGATGATCCGTTTTGAGGATATGTGTACCCTTAAAGGGTGGAAATTGGTTGCCAAAGAGATCGCCCATATTGCAGGCAAAGAGGGAAATCAGGAGATTTGTTATGGCTTTGTCAAAGGTTGATGCCATTGCCATCGGCGGGTTTGACGGGATGCACGTCGGACATCAGAAACTTTTTGACGAGTTAGGCAAAAACGGCGCAATCGTCGTTATCGAGACAGGGTATGCCAACCTCACTCCTGGAGAGGATCGCGAATACTACACCCACTATCCGATCGTCTACTATCCGTTGGAAGATATCCGTCATTTGGACGGAGAGGCGTTTGTCGAAATGTTGAGAGAGCGATTTCCCCGCTTAAAAAAGATTGTGGTGGGATACGATTTTCATTTCGGCAAAAACCGCCGTTACTCATTTGATGATCTAGAGCGGTTGTTTGAGGGTGAAGTTGTGGTCGTCGAGCAGGTGTGTATCGAAGGGGACTCGGTTCATTCCCATAAAATACGCTCCAAAATCCAAATCGGTGATCTCAGCGGAGCAAACCGATTTTTGGGACATAACTATAGTATCAAAGGTTCGGTTGTACGGGGGCAGGGGATCGGAAAAACCGATCTTGTCCCGACGATTAACCTCGAATGCAGCGGATATCTTCTCCCCTATGAGGGGGTGTACGCCGCATTGACCCGTATCGATGATGAGGAGCATTTTTACCCCTCGGTCGTCTTTGTGGGGCATCGTGCCACAACCGATGGGAATTATGCGATAGAGAGTCATATCTTGGGTGAGACTATCCAAGGCTGCGCAAAAGCGACGATCAGCTTTGTTAAATTTTTACGCAAAAATCAAAAATTCGAGTCGCTTGAGAACTTAAAAAAAGCGATCGGTGATGATATTTTAAACGCTAAGCGGGAACTGATTCGTCTTGGTTTATAGGAATTTAATCTCAAAATCACTATAATCCCACCAATTTTCTATGCAAAGGACGCTACCTATGGGTGAGTTGTTTACCTTCTTCGGTCTTATCGATCATCAACATAGCTTTATTTTCATGACACATATGTTGCTTACTGCGGCAATCGTGCTTGTAATCGCGAAAATGGCAACCTCGAATCTCCGTCTTGTTCCGACAGGGGCACAAAACGTTATGGAAGCGTATCTTAATGGCGTGCTTGCCATGGGTGCAGACGTTATGGGTAAAGCGGAAGCTCGTCGTTATCTTCCTCTCGTTGCGACGATCGGTCTTTTCGTTGGTATCGCGAACATCATCGGGGTAATCCCTGGTTTTGAAGCACCGAGTGCGTTTTTGGATTTCACGTTAGCGCTTGCGTTGGTTGTTTTCGTATACTATAACTTCGAAGGTATCCGCCGTAACGGACTCATCAGCTATTTCAAGCACTTTATGGGTCCTGTATGGTGGTTGGCGTGGTTGATGTTCCCGATCGAAATTGTATCTCACATCTCTCGTATCATCTCATTGAGTTTCCGGTTGTTCGGTAATGTCAAAGGGGATGATATGTTTTTGGCGGTTCTTTTGATGTTGGCTCCATGGTTGTTGCCGATGATCCCGTTCGCGTTGTTGACGTTTATGGCGTTCTTGCAAGCGTTCATTTTTATGATGCTCACCTATGTTTACCTCGGTGGCGCGGTTCTTCTTCACGACGAACACTAAGACCCTCGTATGAAGCAAAGTACGTTTGACGCACTCTTAAGCTTCCTTGGGGGTGTCTCTTGGGCATTCGTTATTATCGGTGCTTGGGTTACCTTTCAATCTTTCGTTTTTCTCGGTATTGTTCCTGCTCTTATGTTTACGTTTATCTTCATTTTCTTGGCGGTATTTTTACTGTTGGTGTTGGAGACGATGTCGATGGCGCGTGATCGCAACGATTTAATTGCCAAGCAAAACAAGATGCTCGAAGAGATCCGAGACTCTTTAAAAACCCCATCATCACTGGACGCGTGAAACACTACCTTATCACCGATCCGATATTTTACGGCACTACGCCCAAAGCCATCGAATCCTCTCTCGATGTGATTTATTCGCATAAACTCCCTGATTTTGCCCTTTTTCGAGACAAACAAACGATCCATTACCGTGATCTCGCCGAAACGTTTATCTCGGTATCTCGAAGCTATAAAATACCACGTGTGTTATTGCACGGTGATTGTGCTCTGGCACGTGAACTTGGAGCAGATGGAGTGCATCTTGCCTCCAAGCGGTTTGAAGCCATTTCAGAGGCAAAAAAAATGGGTCTCTATGTCATCATCAGTACCCATACCCATGACGAAGCCCTCAAAGCGCAAGAATTCGGAGCCGATGCCATCACCTACAGCCCGATTTTTCCCTCTCCCAACAAGGGAGAACCCAAGGGTTTAGAGGATTTAAAAGAAATAGTAGCTAAAATAGTGATACCTATTTTTGCGCTTGGCGGGATTACGACCGAGGAGCAGATAAATGCCGTATCCACAACGGGTGCATACGGATTCGCATCGATACGATATTTTGTCCCATAAGGATTTTTTGTATGTTTGAAACCATTATCGGTTTGGAAGTTCACGTCCAGCTCAATACCCAGTCCAAACTTTTTTGCTCATGTCCTACCAGCTTTAATCACGAACAAAATACTAATACCTGTCCGACCTGTTTGGCATTGCCGGGTGCACTTCCCGTATTGAACCGCGAAGCATTGCGCAAAGCGGGGATGTTCGGTACGGCGATCGGTGCGACGATCAACCGCACAAGCTTTTTTGATCGTAAAAGCTATTTTTATCCTGACAGTCCTAGCGCGTACCAAATCACCCAACTCTACACTCCGATCGTCGAACACGGGATGCTGGTCATCGATTTCGAAGACGGCTCTCATAAAACGATCCGTATCAATCGCGCCCACATCGAAGCCGATGCGGGAAAAAACATCCATGACGGTGCCATTTCAAAAGTGGATTTAAACCGTGCAGGGACGCCTCTTCTTGAGATCGTCTCCGAACCCGATATGAGAAGTGCTGAAGAGGCGATTTTGTACCTCAAAAAGCTCCACTCCATTGTTCGCTACATCGATATCAGTGATGCCAATATGCAAGAGGGATCATTCCGTGTCGATGTCAACGTCTCTATCCGCCCCAAAGGGGATGAGAAACTCTACACCCGTGTTGAGATTAAAAACATCAACAGTTTCCGCTTTATCCAGCGGGCGATCGAAATCGAAGTAGCGCGCCACAAAGAGGCGTGGGAAGACGGTGTGTACGAAGAGGAGATTGTCCAAGAGACACGGTTGTTTGATCAAGTGAAACAAGAGACCCGCTCTATGCGCGGTAAAGAGGAAGCAGCCGATTATCGCTATTTCCCTGAACCAGATCTGCTCAAAGTAGTTGTGGATGATGCAATGTATGAGCAAATCCGGACGATTCCGGAACTCCCTGATGCGAAAAAAGAGCGTTTTGTGAATGAATTTGGCATCAGCGAATACAATGCGTCGGTGATTACGGCCGATTTGGAGACGGCACACTATTTTGAAGCGATGCTCTCTTTAGGGATTGGTGCCAAAAACGCTGCCACGTGGCTCACGGTAGAACTTCCGGCACGTTTAAGCGGCGGTATGACCCCATCATCCTCGCCGATCAGCGCAGTGATGCTCGGAACATTGGTTAAACGGATCGAAGAGGGCGTTATTAGCGGTAAGGCAGCCAAAGAGGTTCTCGACTATCTCATGGAAAATGGCGGAGATATTGACGATGTCATCGAAAAACTGGGACTCAAGCAGGTAAGCGATGTGGGTGCGCTGGAAGCGCTGATCGATGAGATTTTGGGTGCGAATGCCGATAAAGTGGCGGAGTATAAATCGGGCAAGGAGAAACTGTTCGGGTTCTTTGTCGGTCAGGCGATGAAAGCCTCCAAAGGCTCTGCCAATCCGAACGCCCTCAATGAAATTCTCCAAGCCAAATTGTCACAGCAAAGCTAACCGATGTTGGGGAAATGGATCGTTGACGCATCGTATTTCCTCCAAAGCTGTCACCCTTATCGAAACGTTAAAAACACCGTTTACAACCTTTTAGAAAACAACCGCTACCGCTACAAAAAAATCTTTGATTTAGTGATGATTGGATTGATTTTTTTGAGTGTCTATATCTTGATCCGTCAAGTTAAACATGAACTTTCCGATGGGTGGATTTTTTTCAACAACTACGTTATTTCATTCATCTTTTTGGTTGAATATCTGTTGCGATTGTGGGTGCATGGAGACGCCTCTAAAATCATCATAGAACGGTATGAGAACGATTTGTTTCTCCACCGCCCATTCTCGTTCTGGAAAGCGTTTGAGGCTGTCGCGATCAAAAAAATTGAATTTATCCGCTCCCCTTCCGCTATCATCGATTTTTTAGCGATTTTGCCATTTTTTCACCAACTGCGGATGTTTCGTATTTTTATTTTGTTTCGGGTCGTCAAGCTGTTTCGTTACACTAAAAGTTTGCGCCGTTTGGTCTCGATCCTCTCATCTAAAAAGTTCGAGTTTATTACCCTCATTGTCTTTACGCTGATCGTCATTTTCATCGCATCAGTATTGATCTATGTGATGGAAGCGAATAACCCTAAATCTCCGGTAAATACGTTATTTGACGCTGTCTATTGGTCGGTTGTGACGATTTTCACGGTAGGGTATGGGGATATCGTTCCGGTTACCTCGGAGGGGCGGATCGTCGCAATGGTGATTATCATGCTAGGTATCGCGGTTATCTCATTTGCAACCTCGATCGTCGTATCGGCATTTACCGAAAAACTCAATGAGATCAAAAAAGATAAATGGGTCGATGATGTAACTCGTTTGAAACGTTTTTACCTGATTTGTGGATTTTCATCGCTGAGTCTAGAGGTGATCCATCGTCTTGCCAAAGGTTCTATTCCCATTGTTATTCTTGAAAACGATCCGATCTTGTATGAACAGGCAAAAGAACACGGATTTATGGCGCTGGAATATAACCCCTCGTTGATGGAGACCTATACCCACCTCAAAATCAATTTTACTCACCAAATCGAAGCGATTTTGCTCCTTCAAGAGAGCGATGTCGAGAATGTTTTTACCGCGTTAACGATTCGGGAGATGACCAAACATGTTCCGCTTTATTCGATTTTACACCATTTGGAGCATCGCCGAAAACTTCAAATGGCGGGGATCGATGTGATTATCAATCCTCACGAATTAGTGGGGTTGATGGGGAAAATTCTCTCGTCACAACCGGTCGCCTTTGAAGCCATCCATACGCTTCGTTCTGAACAGACATCGATTGTTATCGATGAAATCGTTTTAACTGAAGGGTCAGAGTCAATTTTTTACCCTCTCTTAAAAGAGAAACTTTTTGTAAGACGATTGAGTGTGTTGGGGCTGTACCATCATAAAAACAGAGAGTTCCGTTTTAATCCTAAAAACGACGAAATGTTTAGAAATGGGGATGTTGCGATTATTTTGGGAGATCGGATTTTGATTAACGAATTCAAATCAATCCTTCTGCGAAGGGGTATTAGATGAGACGCACCCATGCGCTGATTTTTGGCTACAATGAATATTCCAAACAGATTCTTGCCCAAATCGGGGGAAATTATCGAGAGATTACCCTTTTCGTTTCCAACTCTGAGGAGATGAGTGCAGCGTTCAAGGAGGGGTGGTCGGCAGAGCTGTTTGATTTGGGTGATGATTGGAGCGTGATCGAAGAGCGTTTTGATATTCGGTTGCTCACGACGTTTTGCGCATTGGCAAACGATGCTGAGAATGTTTTTTTGACCATTTCGCTCCGATCGACATTTGAATCGATGTTGATTATCGCGCTTGCCCAAAACCACGAGAGTACCCTCAAGATGAAAAGTGCGGGTGCTGATAAAGTGATGCCGGTTTTACAGATTGCCGCCAACATGATCGGTGATATGATTACCAAGCCCAATGTCACCCATGTTATTCACGATTTACTGTATGAGGATGAGGGGCTGGGGGTAATGGAGGTTAAAATTGAGCAATATTCGCCGTTGATCGGGAAGTATCTTCATGATATCGATTTTGGTAGTGATTTTGATCTGATATTGCTTGCAATATTGGATCATGAGCGGGAAAACAGTTTTAGTTTTGCGGTTCAAGGGTACAATCACCATATCAATAAAGATGATGTTCTTGTCCTCATGGGCGATAAGAAGAAATTAGCGTTATTTAAACAGTTTGCAAGAGGTTAGGATGAGAGTAGGGGTAATCGGAGCAGGCAAATGGGGCGAAGCGCTGGCTTATGCCATGAGTGAAAAAAACGAGGTGATTATTGCCTCTCGAACCCGACGCGATTGGCCGAATTTTAAGCCTCTTTCAGAAGTATTGGAGTGCGAATATCTTATTATTACGGTACCTGCTCAACAAGTGTCACAATGGCTGGGCGAGAATTTCGTATTTAAAGGGCAAAAAGTTTTGGTGGCGGCGAAAGGGATCGAAGCTTCATCGGGACGTTTTTTGAACGAAATTTATGCGCAGTATGTTCCCCAAGAGAATCTCGCCTTTTTATCTGGACCGTCGTTTGCCGCAGAGGTGATCCACTCACTCCCTACCGCTTTGGTAATCAATTCGGTCTCCGAGACTACCGCCAAAGCGTTCGCGTCGCTCTTTCCCCGATTTATCCGTACCTATATCAGCGATGACGTGATCGGTGCCGAGATTACGGGGGCGTATAAAAACGTTATCGCCATAGCGGCGGGGATTTGCGAGGGGC
>JACXUE010000196.1 GCA_014764075.1 Sulfuricurvum sp. | reverse complement strand
GATTTTGCCACCTCCGACGCGATCCGCGATGAACTCACCGCATTGGGAATATCGATCATGGATACTCCATTGGGGACATTTTGGGAGAGTAGAGAGTGAAGTTTAGCGATATCTATAAGCGCTACTGGCCCTATATCAAAGGCTATAAACGGTATTTTGTATTCGTATTCATCGGCATTCTTTTTACAGTTACAGCTACCGCATCTATTGCAAAAATCATGCAATTTCTAATCGATGATGTCTTTATTGATAAAGACCCGTCGATGCTTTACATTATTCCTTCCGTCTTAATCGGCGTATATATTCTCAAAGGGATTGGAAAATACATACAAGCTGTCTTTACAACCCATATCGGGTTACATATCGTTGCCCGTTTGCGAGAAGATCTTCTCGAAAAAATGGTTAGAATGGATATGTCATTTCACTATGCTAACCGTAGTGGAGAACTTATTTCACGAATCACAAATGACATTGCACGCGTCCAGTATTTTGTTTCTACAATGATGCCCGAACTTATCCGTGAATCACTTATCGTTATTGCTTTAGTCGGAACTGTAATCTATCTTAATCCTACTTTGGCATTTTGGGCTCTTATCGTTGTTCCGATAATCATATTTCCGCTAAGTAAAATTACTCGTCGATTAAAAAAACTCTCTCACCATTCACAAGAAAAAAATGCCGATGTTGTCACACGATTAACCGAAGTGTTCAACAATACAGAAATCATTAAAGCCAATGCTACAGAAACATATGAAATAAACCGTTTCCATGATGAAAACGAGCGTTTTTTTAAACTGAATATGAAAACCTCTTATACTAGCGAATTGGTATCTCCATTGATGGAAATTATCGGTGCTGCTGGTCTTGCGGCTGTTATTTTTGTCGGAGGGCAACAGGTCTATTCCGGCGCAATGACTCCTGGAGAATTTACCGGTTTTATTACGGCCGTTGGACAAATGTTTGATCCTATTCGACGTGTAAGTTCAATCTACAGCAAGATTCAAGATTCCCAAGCGGCAAGCGAGAGAGTTTTTGCTGTTTTTGATATCGAAAACGAGATCAAAGAGGGGACTATCGAACTCCAAGCACCGATTCACAACATCGATATCCAACATGCCACCTTACGCTTTGGAGACAAAATAGCCCTCGATACTATCGATTTATCAGTTCACACTGGTCAAACTATCGCCCTTGTCGGACAAAGTGGCGGCGGGAAAAGCTCCCTCATTAATTTAATCCTCCGTTTCTATGATCCCGAAAGCGGATCGATATCGATCAACCAACGCAATATCAAAGAATACACCCAAAGCTCCCTTCGCCACCAAATCGCTGCCGTATCCCAACGGGTTTACATTCTGCAAGAGACCTTAGCAGCTAACGTTGCATACGGTCAAGAGATTGATGAGGAGAGGGTTAAAGAGGCGCTGTGCAAAGCCGATGCTCTCGAATTCGTATCCGCACTTCCTGAGGGAATCCATACCGTGATGCAGGAGTTCGGGGCTAACCTCTCTGGCGGACAACGCCAGCGGATTGCGATCGCCCGGGCTATTTATAAAAATGCCTCGCTATTGATTCTCGATGAAGCGACCAGTGCGTTGGATAATGAGAGTGAAAAACGGATCCAAAAAGCGCTTGAAGCCTACGCCAAAGATAAAATCACCATTATTATCGCCCATCGACTCAGTACCATTGAGCATGCCGATACGATTTTGTATTTTGAAGAGGGGCGTATCATAGCCCGTGGAAGCCATCAAGAGTTACTTCAAACGTCTGAAAATTATCGCCGTCTAGCAGGTAAAATGGGCTCATAATCCCCTATTAATCCTTTTTTGAGTATAATCGCGTCCACTTTAACTCTGCGAGGCGGGTCAACATGTTTGATTATGAATCTTTAAAACCATGGCTATTTAAGCTTCAACCAG
>JACXUE010000034.1 GCA_014764075.1 Sulfuricurvum sp. | reverse complement strand
ATTATGGGGGATCCAGGGCAAATTGACCATCCATTCCTATCCAAACGGCGCAATGCTCTCGTTACGTTACTCAACAAAGCACAGCATAATAATTTTATCGCAGGGATTCAGTTGAGACATACGATTCGCTCTCAAGTAGCCGATTGGTTTGATAAGAACTTTTAGCATACTTTTCTCCCTAAAGAGAAAAGTACATAGAGGAATTTAGATAGGAAGCACGCGGATTTTTGGAGACAATTTCTCTTTGAGTGTCGCTTCAATAGCGTACAACGTCCCCGTACTTGAACTCGCACACCCCGAACACGCACCCAAATATCGGATATAGACATCGATATAATCCGGTGAATCTTTGATATCGATAACCTCCATATTACCGCCGTCCATAATAAGGAATTGACGGATCGACTCATCGACGACACTGTCGATCGCTTTGATTTTTTGAACCAAGGTCATCGCCTCAAAATCGCCGTGGCTTCCGGCATCGGCGGCGGCACGCATTTTCTCCTGATCCATTTGGGCACGGACATCCGCCAATATATCAACAAGATAGTATTCCCGCGCTTCATGGCCGCCCGGTTTGATACACGATTTACAGAATCCGCCCGCCTTGGTGTAGTCGGTAATCTGCTCAACCGTTTTCAGATCATTGAGTTTAATCACTTCACGCAATGTTCCGAGGCTGACACGGGCACATTCGCATACGATGATTTCGTCTTCAAAACTTGCCGCATCGACACCGAGATAAAGTCCTGCCGCTTTTTTGATAACATCGTACGCCATGACTGAGCAGTGCATTTTTTGAGGCGGTACGGCTGGAACTTCGGGAGTATCGCGCAATGCCATCTCAACATCGATATTGGTGATTTTAACCGCCTCCTGTACCGTTTTACCGATACAAAGCTCTGTCATCATATCCGAACTGGCGATCGCCGTACCGCATCCAAAACTTTTAAATTTCGATTTGACGATGACATCATTAGTGGGGTCAACTTCCCAATAGAGGCGTACCGCATCGCCGCAGCTCTCCGCACCGAAATCGGCAACGATCAATTTATGCCCTGCCGCGGCTGCTTCCTCTTCGGTGATTTCCCCTTGATGCTGGGGATTGTTCATCAATGTAGTTACTTTATTTGAGTACTGATCCCAAAGAGATCCACCCAATAGATCATTTTTTGCCATGGTATTTTCCTTTATTTCGTTATTCTCTTTCTTTTCTTTCTCCAAAGAAAAGAAACAAAAGAAACTCATCTCCCTCATGAACGCCTAACTTATTTTAGCAAGTGTACTAAAAAAGTTGGCTCTAGGTAATTCGGGAGATACCTCTTAAACTTTTAGTGGTGAATTCCGCATGCGGCTGCTTCACCGCCCGCAGTGGGTTGTACTTTTGCGTACGAGCTTGAAATCTTACGCAAACGATTAACCGCATTTTTAAAACTTCCGATGACGTAGTCGATCTCTTCATCGGTCGTAAAGCGACTCAAACTCAGACGGATCCCTGTATGCGCCAACTCATGATCGGCACCGATCGCGAGCATAACGGTATTTGCTTCCAAATCTTCGCTCGCACAAGCCGAGCCTGTAGAAGCACCGATGAGGGCGTTGTTGAGATCCCACAACATCCCCTCCCCCTCGACACCGCGAATCGAGATCAAAATTGTATTGGGGGTTCGATTTTCACGGTTTCCGACAACCATCACATCTTCTAATTCCGCCAACAAGGCATCTTCCAGACGATCCCGTTTGGCACGGATACTTTCCATTTTTTCTTCAATGTTCTCGGTTGCAAGTTCGATCGCTTTTCCCATACCGACGATATAAGGGACGTTCAGTGTCCCCGAACGGCGCCCCCCCATTTGCTCTCCGCCGTGAAGAAGCGGCGTCAGCGCTTGGGAGTTACGAATGTAGAGGGCTCCGATCCCTTTGGGACCGTGGAACTTGTGCGCCGACATCGACATAAAATCGACATGGACATCGTGCATATCGACGGGGATCTTGCCGACCGCCTGAACCGCGTCGGTGTGGAACAATATCCCCCGCTCTTTACAGATTTGTCCAATCTCTTTGATCGGAAAAATCATCCCCGTCTCGTTGTTCGCCCACATCACCGATACAAGCGCTGTTTTTTCAGTGATAAAACTGCGAAGCGTATGCGCCTCAACGATCCCTTGATCATTAACCGGCAAGTAAGTTACTTTAACCCCCTGCTCCTCGAGGAATTTACAGGTGGATAGAACCGATGGATGCTCCACTTCAGTCGTAACGATATGGTTTTTATCGCCGTTAAGGATTTTATCGACCCATACCGATTTGAGCACCCAGTTGTTCGACTCAGTAGCGCATGAGGTAAAGATGATATCATCCTTGTCACTGGCGTTGATCGCTTTATACACTTGATTAATCGCTTTAGTAATAGCTGGATGCGACGCAGTTCCAAAACGGTGAAGCGAGTTAGGATTACCGTAAATCTCACTGAAAAACGGAATCATCGCTTCGGTAACGGCCGGGTCGACCATTGTTGTTGCGTTATTGTCCAAATAGACTTGCATGAACTTCTCCAAAAAGAGGGTTTTTAATAAAAGACTAAATTAGTCTTGTTTAACTTTCAGGATGATAGTGCAAACGATGTTATAGGAACCTTAAAGGATTTTTATATTTAGGGGGGTTTAAGATTAAGAAATTCTATCCCATCAATGCAATCATCTGATCAACCGCCTCTTTAAACGAGACGGAGTTCATCGCCTCTTGGGAGAGAAACGCTTCCATTTTATCTTTTTTGGAGATTGCTTCATCGAGCTCTTTGTCGGTTCCTTTTACATAAGCGCCAATGCGGATCAACATCTCATTCTCTTTCAATAGGGTATAAAGACGGCGAAACCGGCGAACCGCGGCGAGATGTTCGGGGGTGATAATATCGTTCATCACCCGTGAGGCGGAGTTGAGGATATGGATAGGGGGATAGATCCCAAAATCGGTAAGCTCTCGAGAGAGGACGATGTGTCCATCGAGAATTGAGCGCGACTGATCGGCAATTGGATCGGACATATCATCCCCCTCGACGAGAACCGTAAAAAAGGCGGTGATTGAACCACTCCCCTCCTCTTTACCCGCACGCTCCATTAGTTGCGGCAACAGCGTTAATGAAGAGGGGGGGTACCCTTTAGAGGTTGGAGGCTCACCGAGAGCTAGACCGATCTCGCGCTGCGCCATCGCAAAACGGGTCACCGAGTCCATTATAAAGAGGACATCTCTCCCTTGAGCTTTGAAATACTCCGCTACGCTCATCGCACTGAATGCCCCATATTTTCGCATCAACGGCGAATCATCACTTGTTGCGACAACCAAAACGGTGTTTTCCAAATTGCCCCCGAGGCTTTTTTCGATAAATTCAGGAACCTCGCGCCCCCGCTCACCGATGAGGGCAACCACCTTGATCGGAGCATCGGCACCGCGAACGATCATCCCCATCAGCGTCGATTTCCCCACACCGCTCCCCGCAAAAATCCCCAATTTTTGCCCTTTGCCACACGTGAGTAATCCATCGATCGTTTTTACTCCAACACCGAAAACCTCATCAATCATCCCCCGCTTCATTGCGGCGATCGGAGCTTTAATAATCGACTCAAGATGGGTTCCTCCGATCGGCCCCTTCCCGTCAATTGGGTTCATAAACGGATCAACAACCCGCCCAAGCAATCCATTTCCCACCTCAATCATCATCCCACTTTGGTTCGGATAGACTTTGTCTCCCGCCCGAAACCCCTCGACAAAACGAAACGGGGTGATAAAAAAACGGTTACGCTCTACTTCATTCACCATTCCCAGCGCCTCAGCACCACTCGTTTCCGACACCATCACCACCGTATCACCGATACCCACATGAAGCCCTTCGGCGATGATGACGGTTGGGCTGATTTTGCTCACCGTGCCAAATACGGTGGTCAGTTTTTCAGCCCCCAAACGGCTACGTAGTGCTTTGAGCGACATGATCTAGTAACGGTTGACGACCGAAGAGTTAATGAGGCTAAAAAACTCGCTACGCGTTTTCTCATCCTTCTTAAAAAGACCTCTAAGGGCACTCGATGTCGTTGTGGAGCAGATTTTTTCTACTCCGCGCATCTCCATGCACATGTGACGCGCTTGGATAACAACAGCCACCCCTTTTGGCTCGACCGCTTCCATCAACGCATCGGCAATCTGTTCGGTGAGTTGTTCTTGGATCTGCATCCGGCGGGCAAACACATCGACGACTCGGGGGATTTTGGAGAGACCGACCACCTTTCCGTTGGGGATATAGGCAACATGCGCCCGACCGATGATCGGAAGAAGATGGTGTTCACACGTGGAATAAAATTCGATGTCTTTGACCAACACCATCTCGTCGTTCGAAGATTGAAACAGTGCCGAATTGAGAATGTTTTGGGGATCTTCCTTGTATCCGCCAAACATAAATTCGTACGCTTTGAGAACCCGATGGGGAGTTTTGATTAACCCTTCGCGGTTTACATCCTCACCGACATAGCCGATCATCGTTTTGACCGCTTCTTCAAAATCTTGCTGCTGTTTTGTATTTGACATCCGATTATCTTCCAAAAGTATATTTCTCTTATTACTTTATCAGAGCTTTGCTTTTATTTTGATTCAGCGAACAATTAACCCTTTTTGGATATTATTGCCACCATTTAGTCTAAAAAAGAGACGTCAACAAAGGGATTCAATGCAAATTACAACCAATAAAATTGACTCAGCTAATGCGAAAATCAATGCAGCCATCACACGCGGAACGATCGATGCGAACATCGAAAAAATCGCCAACCAACTCTCCAAAGAGGTAAAGATCGCCGGTTTCCGCAAAGGAAAAGTACCAGTAAGTGTCGTTAAAAAGCAATACGGCGAGCGCTTGGTTCAAGATGCCGAAGCACAAGCGCTTCGTGATCTTTTAAACGCAGGACTCGCAGAGATGGCAATCGCCGCCGATACACTGATCGGCGAACCGCAAATCGCTAAGTTCGAAAAAACAGATGACGGCATTAACGTCGAAGTGGTAATCGCGACCCGTCCGACGATTGAACTCGGTGATTACGCCGCTATGGTACCGGAAGTGGCAAAACCTGCCATTAGTGACGAAGAGATCACTACACGCATCGAAGAGCTTGCCAGTGCGCAAGCACCTTTGGTCAATGTTGACGAAGATCGCGCGCTCGTAAGCGGCGATATCGCCCTCATTGATTTCGAAGGGTTTGTGGACGGTGAAGCGTTCGAAGGGGGAAAAGCTGAAGGGTTCAGCCTACGCTTGGGAAGCGGTCAATTCATCCCTGGTTTCGAAGACCAAGTGATAGGGATGAAAAAAGGTGAAGAAAAAACCATCAATGTAACCTTCCCTGAAAACTACGGCGGAGCAAAACTTGCCGGAAAAGCAGCAGAGTTCAAAGTGAAAGTCAACGCGATCCAAACCAAAGAAGCGGTAACCATCGATGACGAACTGGCGAAGAAAATGCTTCCGGGTTACGAAGACGCAAACATTGAGATGCTCAAAGAAAAAGTAAAAGAGCAGCTTGAGAGTGAAGCAATGAGCGTCAAATACAACGATGAACTTAAACCAAATCTCATGGAAACATTTGTAAACGCATTCACAATTGATCTTCCAGAATTCATCGTCGAACAAGAGATGGATATGGCCCTCAACAAAAAAGCGCGTGAGCTCAGCGAAGCAGAACTCGAAGAAATTCGTAACGACGCGGAAAAAGTGAAAGAGATGCGTGAAACCTTCCGTGACGATGCGTGCCGTGCAGTCAAAGCGACGTTCATCGTCGATGCATTGGCAAAAGCGGAAAATATCACTGTCAGCGAACAAGAGCTTCTCCAAACCATCTATTACGAAGCGATGCAAATGGGTCAAGATCCTGCGGCGGTATACAAACACTACCAAGAATCAGGTTACCTACCGGCAATCCAAATGGCGATGATCGAAGATCGCGTCCTTAGCAAATTGCTTAACGACAAAATCAAGTAATCACGATGAGTTACATCCCATACGTTATTGAGAAAACAGGACGAGGGGAGAGATCGTACGATATCTATTCTCGCCTTCTTAAAGACCGAATTATCATGCTCAGCGGCGATGTTCATGACGGAGTGGCCTCTTCGATTGTAGCGCAGTTGCTCTTTCTCGAAGCAGAAGATCCGACCAAGGATATCTACTTTTATATCAACTCCCCAGGCGGTGTTATCACTTCGGGAATGGCAATTTATGACACGATGAACTACATCCGTCCCGATGTTTGCACCATCTGTATCGGACAAGCGGCATCAATGGGGGCATTCTTGCTCAGCTCAGGGACCAAAGGGAAACGCTACGCCCTCCCTCACGCACGGATTATGATCCATCAGCCTCTTGGCGGAGCGCAAGGTCAGGCGACCGATATCGAAATTCAAGCCAAAGAGATTCTCCGCATGAAAGCGGAACTTAACGAAATTTTGGCCGCGAACTGCGGTCAGAGTGTGAAAAAGTTGGAAAAAGATACCGACCGCGACAATTTCATGTCAGCCGCTGAAGCGGTAACTTATGGTATCATTGATGAAGTATTGATCCAAAAAGAAAAAGACGAAAAATAAAGGCGAATAGATGGCAGGACTCGGTGATCTCAAACGTTCACAACGGCAAAGCGCCCAAAAGAGTACCTCTTCTACCACAGGCGGGATAATCAGTGCCGGAGCCCTTGGTGATCCCACTAGTGATTTAGAGATCTTCGCAAAAGAGGTTCTCACCGCCCTCATTTCCGATAATCTTCCCCCTACTCCCAACAATTTTGCTCTCTATTTCGACCGTCTTTTGGACGAGAAAAGCGAAAGCTTACGCCGTGAAATCGGTTCTATTTTAGAATTCGAAGAGGACGATCAGAACGAAAAAAGCATTGAACTGGAAAAAACGCTAACACAAGGGTTTTCATCTGTCAAAAGTATCCTCCAGCTCAGTGCAACCCTCTATAAAAACATCTCTTTGATGGATAAAATCCTCGAAAAACGGAGCGAAGAGATTAAAAAAATCCCTTCTCTTGCCGTGGCAAACGAACTGCTATCATCGCTTAGTAACGACGTCGCTAAACTCAGCAATATTTTGAAAAAACAGGTCTCTCATATGAAAACCATTTATGAAGAGACGGCAACGATTGTCAAACAAGTGGAGCATGAGACCATTTTTGACAACCAATACGGTGTTTATAACAAACGCTATCTTCTCTCAAAACTTGAACAAGAGCGCAATCTAATCGATGAGTTTAAACACAAAAGCTCTCTCATCACCGTCCGCCTCTCCAAAGAGACTGCCAACACCATGCAAAGCGAAAAGGCTAAACAGCTCATGATTCGTACCGTTGCTCGCCTTCTCCTCAAAACCTCCCGCCGTAGCGATATCGTCGCCCATTACGGCGAAGGGGTCTTTGCCATGGTACTCAAACACACCGATATCGAAAGCGCGAAACGAGCTTCTGAACGGCTATATGATCTTGTTGCATCCAGCAACTTTTTCCTCGCCGAACAAGAGATTCAGCTTCGTATTGCCATCGGCGTCGCCGAATTGAACGCTGCCATCGGAATCGAACAAATTTTGGTATGCACACTCAATGCCATGGAAAACGCCGATAACGATCCATCAGCACGTTTTAACATCTGCACTCTGTAAGGTTCCCATGCTTCTCCCGATTATCACCTACCCCAACAAACAACTAAAAGTACGTTCTGCTGAAGTCACCCAGTTTGATCATCTTTTGCACCGATTTTTGGATGATATGTTTGAAACCATGATGAACTCCAACGGCATTGGACTCGCCGCCATTCAGGTCGCTAATCCGATCCGCGCCCTTATTCTCTGTATCCCCGATGAAGAGGGGAACCAAAGCAAAGAGAATGTGATTGAAATCATCAACCCTATTATACACAATCCGCAAGGGAGCGTGATGTATCAAGAGGGGTGCTTGAGTGTCCCTGGGTTCTATGAGGATGTTGAGCGTTTTGAAACCCTCACCCTCCACTACCAAAACCGTCACGGTGAAAAGTGTATCTTAGAGGCATCCGAATTGCTTGCTATCGCAATTCAGCACGAAATCGACCACCTCGATGGAAAACTCTTTATTGAAAAACTCTCCTACGCGCGACGCAAAAAGTTTGAAAAAGAGTACAAAAAAAATCTAAAAGAGAAAAAATAATCTTCTAAAAATAGTGCATTTTGCAATATTTACCCTTTAACCCCTCTATTTCGCTACAATATTTGTCAAATAATATTTTGGATTATTACGATGAAGCAACTATTGTGTGCAACGTTTGAGGGGATCGACGCCAAAAGTGTCGAAGTACAGTTCACCGCAACCAAGGGTCTGCCTGCGTTTTCCATCGTCGGCATGGCCAATACCGCCATCACCGAGTCCAAAGAGCGGGTTAAATCGGCACTACTGAGCAACGAATTCACCTTTCCGCCCAAACGACTCACTGTCAATCTTGCCCCTAGTGATCTCCGCAAAGAGGGGAGCCATTTTGATCTCCCCATCGCCGCATTGATCGCTTTGGGAAACTACGAGGGAGATCTGTCGGATTGGTATGTTTTCGGTGAACTCGGGCTCGATGGAAGCGTCACCGAAAATACCCTCCTTTACCCCATCATCCTCTCGTTAGCCAACCAAAGAGTTATTACACGCGCCATTGTCCCTAATGTGAGTTTGCACAAGCTCTCAAAAATCCCCAACATCACTTTTTACGGTGTTGACACCCTCAACGATGCCCTCAATCTTTTACGTGCCGAAATACTCCCCGAAGCACAAGCCCATATCAGTACGTTTGACTTCAATAAGATTGTACACGACGATACAGAATACTATTTTCACGAACATTATCCTCTCGATTTCGTCGATATCAAAGGGCAAGAGCATGCCAAACGCTCTGCCCTCATCGCAGCAGCTGGGATGCATAACTTACTTCTCGAAGGCTCTCCGGGGAGTGGAAAATCGATGATTGCCAAACGGCTAGTACACATCATGCCGCCACTCCATAACGACGAGATACTCGAATGCGCCAAACTACAGATATTGGAGGGGAAAGAGCCTACGTTTACTCCGGAGCGCCCTTTCCGATCTCCTCATCACTCCTCCACGGGAGCTAGCATCTTCGGTGGAGGTACCCACAAAGCCCAAATCGGAGAGGTGGGTTTGGCACACGGAGGAATATTGTTTTTCGACGAACTCCCCCATTTTTCCAAAACCGTTCTCGAAGCACTCCGCGAGCCCCTCGAAGACCGCCATATCCGTATCTCACGGGTCAATGCCAAAGTGACGTATGAAGCCAATTTCCTCTTTGTAGGAGCGATGAACCCATGCCCGTGCGGCAACCTCTTTAGCACCACAACCGCATGTCGCTGCACCGATTTGGAAATTAGCCGCTACCGCTCCCGATTGTCTGACCCTTTTTTGGATCGTATCGACCTCTACGTACAAATGCACACTGTAAGCCCCGAAGATAAACCAAGCGTCAGCTCCAAAGAGCTTCATAAAAAGGTACGAGAAGCGTTCTTGCGCCAAAAAGCTCGAGGGCAAAGAGTTCTTAACGGTGCACTGAACGATGCCGAAATCGTCCAGTATTGCCCGCTGAATCCGGAATCACAGCAGGTAATCGATCAGGCAATCGGGAGATTTGG
>JACXUE010000033.1 GCA_014764075.1 Sulfuricurvum sp. | reverse complement strand
AAATCCTAAAATATCCGATTTCACTTCGTACTGCATTGTCACCCTTTTTATAAAATTAGACTATCAAAGCAAAATTCATTCCCCGTTTTTGGTATAATTTGCGAATCTTTTTGTTGCAAGGTTTACCATGTCCGCCACTCACTACGATCCAAAAAACATCGAATCCACTTTTTATCCTATTTGGGAGCAACGGGGCTATTTTGAGGTTGATGGAAACCTCCCTATTCAAAAAAAAGGCAAACATTTTGCCATCATGCTCCCCCCTCCAAACGTCACAGGATCATTGCATATCGGTCATGCTCTCAACCATACCCTGATCGACATTATCACCCGCTACAAACGGATGGACGGTTATGCCACCCTTTGGCAACCGGGAACCGATCACGCGGGAATTGCGACCCAAAACGTCGTTGAAAAACAGCTTTTGGCAGAAGGGAAAACCAAAGAGGAGCTGGGACGCGAAGCGTTTTTGGAGCGTGTATGGAAATGGAAAGCTCACAGTGGCGGAACCATCGTAGGGCAAATGCGCAAACTTGGAGTCTCTCCGGCATGGAGTCGTGAGCGCTTTACGATGGATGAGGGGCTGAAACAATCGGTCAAAGAGGCATTTGTCCATCTTTACAACCAAAACCTCATTATTCGCGGTAACTATATGGTCAACTGGTGTACCCATGATGGAGCGCTCAGCGATATCGAAGTGGAACACGAAGAGCATCAAGGGCATTTTTACCACATCCGCTACCCCTTCAGTGACGGCAGCGGACATATCGTCGTAGCGACAACCCGTCCCGAAACCTATTTTGGGGATACCGCAATCATGGTTCATCCCGATGATGAGCGCTATCTCGGAGTTATCGGCAAAACCATCACCCTCCCTCTTATCAACCGTGAAATCAAAATCATTGCCGACAGCCATGTCGACCGTGAATTCGGAACCGGCGTGGTCAAAGTAACCCCAGCGCACGATACGAACGACTACGAAGTGGGCAAACGGCACGATCTGGAATTCATCACCGTATTTGATGAAAAAGGGATTCTCAACCACCACGCAGGAGAATTTGCAGGGCTTGAGCGCCTCGAAGCACGTGCACACGTCGTCAAACGCCTCGAAGAAGAGGGATTCATTGAAAAAATCGAAGAACACACCCATCAAGTGGGGCACTGCTACCGCTGTAAAAACATCGTCGAACCCTACATCTCCAAACAGTGGTTCGTCCGCAAAGAGGTTGCCAAAGGCTCCATCGATAAAACAAACGAGGGGCTGGCGCAGTTTTTCCCCGCTCACTGGATCAACAGCTACAACGCATGGATGAATGATCTGCGCGACTGGTGTATCTCCCGCCAGCTCTGGTGGGGACATCGCATCCCTGTCTTTTACTGCGATTCATGCGGACATGAATGGGCAAGTTTGGAGGATAAACCTACCTCCTGCCCCCATTGTTCAAGCACCTCGTTAACCCAAGATCCCGACGTCCTCGACACTTGGTTCTCTTCAGCGCTTTGGCCGTTTTCAACTTTGGGATGGGGGAACGGCGACGTGAACGACGATCAGCTCTTCCAAAGCGAGGATATGGCGAAGTTTTACCCCAATACCCTGATGATCACTGGGTTTGACATCCTCTTTTTCTGGGTAGCGCGGATGATGATGATGGGGGAAACGTTCACTGGAAAGTTGCCGTTTAACCACATCTATCTCCACGCCCTAGTACGGGATGAACATGGGCAAAAAATGTCCAAATCCAAAGGGAACGTCATCGATCCGCTCGATATGGTGGAAAAATACAGTGCCGATGCGCTCCGCTTTACCCTCGCCGTTCTAGCGGTTCAAGGGCGTGATATCCGCCTCAGTACCGATCGCTTGGAACAAAGCCGCAACTTTACCAACAAGTTGTTCAATGCCTCTAAATTCCTCCAAATGAACGTTCCAACGTTCAAAGATTTATCCGAACAAGAGATTACCACCCCGTTAGGTCGCTATATCCTCTCCCGATTCCGTCGTGCAACCGCCGAAACGAGAGCATTTATCGACGAATACCGCTTTAACGATGCGGCGACGGTACTCTATCGTTTTTTATGGAATGAATTCTGCGACTGGGGAATCGAACTCTCCAAAGCTTCCAAAGAGAGTATTACGGAACTCGGCAGCATCTACAAAGAGTCGATGAAACTCCTCCACCCATTTATGCCGTTCATCACCGAATATCTCTATCATGAGCTCTCGGGAACCACCTTGGAGCAAAGCGGCTCAATTATGGTTATGCCTTATCCTGAAAACACCGAAATCGATGAGGCTATCGAATCCGAATTCGCCTCCATCATGGATGCCATCGTCACCATCCGCCGCGCCAAAACGCTGATTGATTTGGGGAATCAAAAAATCGATCTTGCCTACGTCAAATGCAACGGCGAACACACCATGATGGCGCCGTTCATACTCCGCTTGGGCAAAGTCGAAGAGGTACGCTTCACCGATACCAAAATTGATAATGCCGTGAGCGATATCGGTGAATACGTCGAAGTGTATCTTCCGACCAATGCGATCGATCTCTCCCCGATCATCGACCGTTTACATAAACAGCGTGAAAAACTCCAAAAAGAGGCCGATAAGCTCTTGAGCATGCTCTCCAATGAGCGTTTCGTCGCCAACGCTCCCGAAGCGGTTATCACCCAAAACCGTGAAGGGCTTGCCGATGCGCAGGATAAAATTGCGAAAATCGATGCCCAGCTTAGCGCATTAGGAAAATAGTTGCAATTTCGCGAACTTGCCGCATCGGAGCTTGTTGAGGCGTTTGCCCTCCTCACTACGCTTCATCCGGAACTCACGTCAGATGCTTTTGATGTGTTCATCACTGAGCATTACCCCAAAGAATACCGCCCCATCGGTGCGTATCAACAAAGCGATTTACAAGTGTATGCAGGGGTGAGTATCCGAGAGAATTTGGAATTAGGACGACATTTGATCATAGATGATTTCATCACCCATGAGGGGTGTGAGCATCTGAGTCGTGAAATGATCGATTTTTTATGCGATTACGCAAAACTGCGTACATGTCAATGTATTGTAGTGTGGGGGAAACAGCGGGGAATCTCTATCGATGATTTGTATGGATTCCGCCCCAAGCGGGACGGATTTATTAAAATTTTGTAAACACTCTCTACTCTGCGATCCCTTCGATCTCGACGATAAGTTTTACTTCATCGCCAACAACGACACCACCCGCTTCGATCGCTTTGTTCCAGCTCAATCCAAAATCTTTGCGGTTAATCTGTCCCGTTAAAACAAATCCAGAACGCTGATTACCCCACGGATCTTCGACCGTCCCCCCCATATCAATATCAAGCGTCACTTTTTTGGTAACCCCTCGAATCGTTAGGTTGCCGGTCATCTTCTCTTTGGTCGCACTCGTCATGACAAAGGTGATATAACCGTATTTTGCCACATCAAAAAAATCAGGAGCGCGAAGGTGATCATCCCGTTTGACAATACCCGTATCAACAGAAGTTGCTTTAATCTCCCCTTTGAGAGATTTGAAAACACCTTTGTCCAACTCATAACTACCGCTAAAGTTACCGAATTTTCCAGTAACGGTACTGATCATCATATGTTTGACTTTGAATCCTACAGTGGAGTGGGAGACATCCACCTTATACATTGCCGCTGAAGCTGTGGCACTTCCGATCAATAATCCAGCCAAAACTGTTGCTAAAAAGTTTATTTTCATCGTCTCTCCTTTTGGGTTGATGTTGTTGTATTGTAGATTGTTTTTTTCAATTAATTATTAACGTATTGATAATGAGACTACTTTTTAAGCTATACTTTTGGTATCCATTTCTCAAAGGTTTTTTTATGCAGTTATGTGTTGCACTCGATCTTCCAAGTCAAGAAGAGAATCTTGCTCTCGTCGAAAAAATAAAATACTACCCCATCTGGCTCAAAGTGGGTCTTCGCTCGTATATTCGGGATGGGAAACCCTTTATCGATGCGATCAAAGCTATCAATCCGGAATTCAAAATATTTCTCGATCTCAAACTCTACGATATTCCCAACACAATGGCCGACGCCGCCGAATCGATCATGTCTCTTGGCGTAGACATGTTCAACGTCCACGCATCTGCCGGACGCAAAGCGATGTACGAAGTAATGAAACGACTCGAACCCTACCAGAATCGCCCGATCGTTTTGGCGGTTACGGCCCTCACCTCATTTAATGAAAGTGAATTTTCTCACGTCTATGGTGAAAACATCGCCACTAAAGCCGATCAGCTTGCCTATGATGCGCATGAGGCTGGACTTGATGGGGTTGTATGCAGCGCTTATGAGAGCACATCGATCAAAAAGATCACATCCGATACCTTTCTCACCCTCAGCCCCGGCATACGACCGTTTGGTGAAGACGCGGGAGACCAAGAGAGAGTCGCAACAATTGATGTAGCTCATAATGAAAAGGTTGATTTTATCGTTGTAGGACGCCCGATTTACAAAGCCCAAAATCCTGCCGAAGTGGTAGAAAAAATTCTCTCCCTATTCTAAATTGGAATACTCCTTGCTTTGATTATTCAAAAGATGTCAAGGAGTACTCATGAAATTTTTGGATAAAATCGAGCTGATTGTTAAACTCAAAGAAAAAATCGCTGAAGCCAAAGCGACCAATGAAGCGCTTGCTCACCAATTGCAATCTCTTTTGGATCAAATCGTCACCACTCCGCATAACACTGTTGCAATTTAATCACAACACGCACCTATTTAAGGTGCTTATTATCTACACAAACGTATAATTACGCCCTCTTAACAATGGACAGATGGGTGAGTTGGCTGAAACCACCTCCCTGCTAAGGAGACGTACTGGCAACGGTACCGAGGGTTCGAATCCCTCTCTGTCCGCCACAAAACTCCTATTTTTGGCACTTTCAGAGCTTTTTTGAAAGACTTAAAATTTAACTGTTGTTAGCGAAATATCGCCCAATCCCTTCAACCAAACCATCAACCATAAAACGCTGATATTTTTTATCCGCAATCTTTTGAGACTCTTCCGGATGACTGATATACCCTACTTCAACAAGTACAGCCGGCATTTGAGCCCCCACCAAAACCCAAAACGGCGCCTCGCGAACACCATTATCATGAACATCGCCAAATTGTTTACGGAGACTTCCTATCATCCCTTTTTGCAAATCGATAGCGAGCTTATTGGAGGCAATAATTTTTTCTTTGTTTAAGAAACTCAAAAAGCTGAGCTTTCCATACTGACCCATCTCTTCCATCTCTTCGGAGTTTTCAATTGCAGCGACCCGCATCGACCGTTCACTTCTTGTAGGCGAAAGAAAATAAGTCTCAATCCCCTGTGCACCGTTCAGATCGGCTGTTTTGGAAATCGAGTTTGCATGGACAGAGATAAAAAGATCGGCTTCTTTAGTATTGGCAAATTTCGTCCGATCTTTGAGTTCTATAAACGTATCGTTATTGCGGGTCATATATACCGTATACCCCTGCTCTCTGAGCTTATCGGTAAGTTGTTGTGAAATCTTAAGCACAATCTCTTTTTCCATAAAGCCGTTTCCGACCGCACCACTATCCTTCCCCCCGTGTCCCGGATCGATAACGATGATTTTGTTACTTCGATCACGTGGGGTAACGGTGATCAGCGGAGGGAGTGCCGCAATCAACGGAGGCTCTTGTACTTCAGGCTTGACAATTTGCGATGTTGCCAAAGGGGGAGTTGTTTTAGGAGCGTCAAGTGAAAGATCAATAAAAAGAGTTGAACCCCTTGGAATCGGTTTGAAGGCAATAGGATTATTATGCTCGATAACCAAACGGAGTGTTTTGGAATCAAATTGCGCCATTTTAATTCGGTTGATTTTTTGGTGTTCAAGCGTTTGCGAACTTGAAATGAGCGCCGAATCAACATCGATAATGTAGCGATACCGCTGTTTATCGGGTTCTAAAATTTTCGACATTTTAATGTTTGAAGAGTGTATCGGAGAGTCAAAAACCAGCTCAAGCCCCTTGTCTTTCCAACGCGTTTCCAACAAACGGTGCCGCATACTCATCGAAACTTTATCATTTTTGATTAGAGGAGCAGGTTTGATCAGTTTTTCAGGTTTTGGCGTTTCAAATTTGCTTGAAACGAGCTGGGCACCTTTTTCTACTGCTTTAGGCGAAACCTTAGCGATCGGTTCTATTTTTTTGACCGACCCTTTGATTTTGGCTAAATCGGCTTGGTATTTACTGACATCAATCCCTAGCTTCTCGCCCCCTTGGACAATTCCCTCCAATGCTTGGAGGGCAAGGGGTTTGTTTTTATCCAATGTTGCCCGCAGAAAGAGGGTTTTAAACTCATTATATCCACGGAACTGTTCAACTTCATCATTACTTTCCAACGCTTTTTTAGCCGATTCTAAACGGCTGGCTTCGTTCGCTCCCATGACTAAAGAGCAGAGTAATAAAATAAAGAAGAGAGTACGAGCCGCCACGTTCGAAATTACTCCCCGTTGACGAGTTTATCCATCAACTCTTTGACGGAGATAATTTTATCGATCCGATAGCCGTTGCTTCCTGAGAAATAGAGTCCCAATTCCAAATCACCGGCATACGCGTCGCTAAGACGGTCGGCAATGCAAAATCCCACCTCTTTAGCTTCAACACCCCGATTGCACGGTGCGACACAGTTGGAGATACATTTGATCGAAGGTCCCGTACGAGTATCGATCAAATCACGAAGATTTGTCCGTACGCCCCGCGCAGGATAACCGACCGGTGATTTCATTAATGTAATGTCCTCTTTTTTAGCGTTAAGGAGGACTTGTTTAAAATTATCATGGGCATCGCATTCATGGGTTCCGATAAATCGGGTTCCCATCTGCACCCCAGAAGCCCCCAAAGCGATCATCGCATCAATATCGTTTTTATCCCAAATCCCTCCGGCGGCAATTACGGGAATATTCCCCCAATTTGCCGCCTCTTCGACAACTGGACGTACCAAGTTTTCGAGTTGGTACTCCTCCATCGCGCATTGCTCATAAGTGAACCCTTGGTGTCCACCGCTCAAAGGTCCTTCAAGAACAACCGCATCCGGAAGACGGTTATATCGTTTTTCCCATCGTTTGCAAATAATCGAGAGTGCTTTTGCCGACGATACGATCGGAACCAGTGCCACATCGGGATAATCGGCAGTAAACTCGGGCATATTAGTCGGCAATCCAGCACCGGTAATGATGATGTCGATTCCCGCTTCACACGCATCGGTAACAACACGACCGTAATCATTGATCGCATAGAGGATGTTACACGCCAACGGCGCATCTCCGCAAATTTTACGAGCATTTTTTACAATAGCGTTAAGCCCTTTTTTGGAATAAAAATTCTCAGTATTCAAAGGTCGGGAAGCCACCAGTTTATCGGCATGAATTTTATCTTCATAGTATCCGGTACCCACGGCACTGATAACACCAAGACCACCCTCTAAAGAAACCGTCCCGGCAAGTTTATCCCAACTGACACCGACGCCCATGCCCCCCTGAACAATCGGCTTAGGGATCGTATATTTGCCAATCTGAAGTGGTTTTAAGCTCATTATTTCACCTTTAATCGTGCAAACTTTCGTTTTCCAACTTGAAGGATATATTCACCCTTCTCCAGTTGCAATTGTTCATCGCTTAGTTTGTTTTGATCGATTTTAACAGAGCCTTGCTTAATCTCCCTACGAGCTTGAGACGTTGATGGGCTCAGGCCGCAATCGGTGAGCGCTTTGGCAATCCAAATCGGGCCCTCCAATGAAAATTCATCCATCTCGCTGGGGATTTCGCTCTGTGCATGAACCCGCTCAAACTCAGCGTGTGCCGCCTCAGCCGCATCATGAGAATGGAAACGTGCCGTTATTTCGATTGCGAGTGCCTCTTTGACTTTTTTCGGGTGCAGTGCCCCGTTTTCAACACCCGATTTAAGTTCATCGATCTCATCGAGCGATTTTGAACTAAGAAGTTCATAATAGCGCCACATCAACGTGTCGCTGATACTGAGCACTTTACCGTACATGTCGTTTGGCGCTTCGACAACCCCGATATAGTTTCCGAGCGATTTGGACATTTTTTGAACGCCGTCAAGACCCTCTAAAATCGGCATCATGAGTACCGCCTGCTCTTTTCCGATCTCATATACCCGTTGCAAATGGCGCCCCATCAAAAGGTTGAATTTCTGATCGGTTCCCCCGATTTCAACATCGCTTTTCAAATGAACCGAGTCGTATCCTTGAAGCAGGGGATACAAAAATTCGCTGATCGAGATCGACACTCCCCCTTTGTAACGTTTGTCAAAATCATCTCTCTCCAGCATTCGCGCAACATTGTAAGTGGTGGTCAACTCCAGCATACCCGCCGCACCGAGAGGATTGATCCACTCGGAGTTAAAAACGACGGTCGTTTTTTCGGGATCAAGAATTTTGAACACTTGATCTTTGTAACTTTGGGCATTTTCCAACACTTGTGCGGGAAGGAGCTTTTTACGGGTTTCGCTTTTGCCGGTCGGATCACCGATCTGAGCGGTGAAATCACCGATTAAAAATTGGATATGGGCTCCGAATTTTTGGAAAACGGCCAATTTTTGGAGCAATACCGTATGCCCCAAATGCAAATCGGGAGCGGTCGGATCAAATCCCGCTTTCACCGTATAGGTTTCACCTTTCTCAAAATAGTTTTTGAGCAGTGTTTCGATGCGCGCTTCATCGATAATCTCAGCGGTTCCCCGTTTAATCTCTCGTAATGCAGTTTGAATCATGTTTTATCCTTGGTTTCGGTACGCGTCATCGGTACGAAAAAATTGTATGATTTTCCCTTTTTTCTCTAATTTGGAGCGGAGGCGGTTGATATCGGCCTCAAGGGTTTGAAACTCCATTTCGCAATACTGGGTGTGTTCGGATTTCTCTTTACCCAATTCGATACTGTTGATGTCGGCACCCATTTTGGCCATATAGGTCAACAAATCGGCCAGTGAACCCTGCGCGCTTTGCATACTGATAATCAAATGGTATCTAAAGTAATGCTGCGCTTTCCATTTTACAAAAACCATCGATTCGTGACGATCAATCTTGACGGCAGCATTTTTACACATTTTATGGTGGATATGGGCTTTACCCTCCTGCAAAAAAGCGACAATCTCATCCCCGATTTTGGGATGACAGCAATAATCAAACACCGCATCGCCGACGCCGGTAGTCGCATAAACTTCAAGCGCCGAAAAAAGATAGGGTTTGAGTTTGCGTCTGCGGGACAAAAATGAGCTAAAACGGCTCCCTTCTCCTAGCTTTTGATTAAATCGGTTAATCGTCTCTTTGAGCAAATCGAGTTCATGAGGAATGCGATGGCGTTGTTCGTCTAAATGGGTTTGAACCAATAATTCGTTGACACGGGCTTCGTCAACATTGAAAATTGTTTTAAGGATGTTGTTGGCACTCTGTGAATCGATCGCTTTCATTCGCTGATTGCAGTTGGAACGCATACTCGCTTTGGCACGAGAGGTTTTTACCGTATCGATCCAACTGCAACGGTTGATTTTTTTCGGTCCGGTCGTAATTTTAACAATATCGCCGTCGTGCAATTCACTAAGAAGGGATGCTTTCTCTTTGTTGATCAAACACCCCTCCGCACAATCGCCAATCTCCGTATGAACCGCATAAGCAAAATCGAGCGCTACCGCACCGCGAGGGAGGGTAAACGATTTTCCTTTTGGCGAAAAGACGCTGATATCATCGCTGAAAAGGTCGTTTTTAATGAGCTCATAAAACGCCTCGACCGATTCGCTCTGATATTGGAGATTATGAAGCCAATCGAGACTGATAAGATTGTTTCCGCCGCTTTTGTACTTCCAATGCGCCGCAACGCCGAGTTCTGCCGTTTTGTGCATCTCGTACGTACGTATTTGAACCTCATAGATAGCACTCTCGTGAAATACGGTCGTATGAAGCGTCTGATAACCGTTTTCTTTTGGTATTGCAATGTAGTCTTTGAAACGTGAGCTCAAAGGCTGAAAGTTTAGATGCACCATCCCGAAAACCCGATAACAATCGATCGGTTTTTTAACCAAGATCCGCACCGCCAATAGATCGAGTATCTCATCGATGCTGATCCCTTTTCGCTGCATTTTCAAATAGATTGAGTAGTGGTGTTTAACACGGCTGAGAATTTCGAACTCATCGTCATTGAACCCGTTCTCAAGCATCATTTTGGAGAGTTTTTTACAAAAATCGCTTAGCCGTCCGCTGATAGAGCGGTAATTCTCCTCCAAATACAGGTCAATCGCCTCTTTTTCTTCTTTGAAAAGATATTGGAAACTGAGATCTTCGAGGAGATTTTTCAAAAAAGAGATCCCCAAGCGCTGAGCGATGGGGGCGTAAACCACCAAAGTCTCTTCGGCGATCCGATGCTGTTTGTGCGGGGGAAGCGCCCCCAATGTTAGCATATTATGGAGACGGTCACACAATTTGACCACCAAAACCCGAACATCCTCGATTGAGGCAACCAACATTTTTCGAAACGAGAGCGCCGAAGCAACCAGTTTTTCATCCGAATGAGAGGGGATCAGTTGGGCATCACGAATCGTATCGATTTTGGTCAGCCCTTCTACTAGATGAGCAACGTCCGCACCGTAATCTCGAGCGATCTCATCAATTGTGATATGGGTGTCTTCAACGACATCATGAAGTAATGCGGCGATCACCATCGCCTCATCGCCAGTAATGGAGGCGACAATTGTCCCTACGAGCACGGGATGGACGATATAAGGTTCACCGCTTTTACGAAACTGGTTATGGTGGGCTTGCTGTGAAAACGCCAAAGCGTTTTTAATCGGGTCAGAAGGGGGAATAAGGGAATAGAGGTACTCGACGGCACTCTCTACATCATTGATTTTGGTTACTTTGTCGATATCGATGGTTTTCAATGATGCAGCTTCGATCTAAAATCAGTCGCGATTTACGAAACCTTTGATGGCAATATGCCCCTCGGCAATCTCCATCAAAGCAATATCGGCCGCTTTCGCTTTTTTCATATCGACGTTCAGTTTTGTGGTCGCTCCGTTTAGAAGCTCTTCAGAGCGTTTGGCTACCGCAATAGCCAATTGGTAGCGATCGATATTGGCAGTTTCAAGCGCTTTTGCAGTGAGCTGTTCTAGTCTCATATTGTTTCCTTTGGAGTTATTTTACGATCGAACAACGATCGAAATTACCTTGAATGATCTCAAGGAGATTGCCCGGCGTGAACATATCACACACGATAATCGGGAGTTTATTCTCTTTTGCCAAAGCGATAGAGGTATCGTCCATCACTTTAATGTGGTCTTGCAACGCTTCATCGTACCCGAGTATCGGCAATTTCACCGCATCCTTGAATTTTTTCGGATCTTTGTCGTAAACACCGTCCACTTTAGTAGCCTTGATGATCACTTCCGCACCGATCTCTACCGCACGGAGTGTCGCCGCTGTATCGGTGGTAAAAAACGGATTCCCAGTTCCCGCTGCGAAAATTACGACGCGACCCCGTTCCAAATGGCGGGTAGCACGGCGAACGATAAACGCTTCGGCGATTTGTTCCATTTTGATCGCACTTTGGACACGGACATGCATCCCTTCGTGTTCACACGCTTCTTGCATCGCGATCGCATTGATCACGGTTCCAAGCATCCCCATATAGTCGCCTGAAGTTCGGCGGATGATACCATCTGCCGCCGCAGTTACCCCACGGATGATATTCCCAGCTCCGATAACTATCCCTACTTCGATTCCGGCATCTACCAAAGTTTTGATCTCACCAGCGATAAACTTTAAAATCTTAGTATCGATACCGTGACCGTTTTCACCCGCAAGCGCTTCACCTGAGAATTTTACCAAAACACGCTTATAGCCCATACAACTCCCTGTAAAGCATTTTTAATGTGCTTTTTGATTACGCGTATTATACTTTATCGTCGCTTTAAGGTTGCTTTGATTACACTAGCCCCACAACAATGAAATCGACAATGAGAACGTAGTGGAGTTTTTGGAAGCGCTGAAAAATTGGTTTAATCCGCCGAAAGAGCCCACCCCCTTACGATACGGCAGAGGTTCTCACGCATTACCGAATCCTCAAGAAAAGGAGCTTTTCGAACGTTCCGGCGAAGCGTTTATGCAAGGGGACATTTTAGAGGGGTTCGAACTTTTTTTATCGTCGCTGATCCGTCACGACACCCTATTTCCCTATCCCCATCTACACATTGAAAAAAAAGAAGATCATCTTTCTTTTCACCTCTACCAAGGATATGCGCTCATTAAAGGAGAGGTAACGTCCGTAACACTCGAAGCACACGCCGATATCGCCCTCTCGGACAAGCTCCATGTTGCCCTCAAGCGCCGTTTTTTGGAACGTGATTTTCAACTTACCTATTGTCGATTTAGCGAGTCAAACGGGGTTGTTCGCCTCTCGATCAAACTCGATAACGCCACCATCACCCCCCAAAAAATCTTTTACCCCCTCCGTGAAATTGCTCTCAATGCCGACTTCGAAAAAGAGTTTATTGCCGGAGAGTTCGATGAATCGGTTTTGCTCGATACGGACCATTTACAGCCCCTCTCTCCAGCCGAAATTCAAAGCAACTACGATTGTATGCAAACGTGGATTACACAGACCAGACAAAGCCTCGTCGGACTCCTCTCTAACGATAATACGGGGATGGTCTCGTTTAGCTATCTTGCCCTGTTGCTACAGATCGATTATCTCCTCCTTCCCCACAAAAAAATACTCAAAGAGATCAGCGAAAAAATCAACGGCTATTTTCTCGATGATGAGAAACTCACCGAAGATAAAAATGCCGAACTGGAGCAATACATCACCCAACTCGAAACGATGGATATCGATACGTTCGCCCATCAGTTTCACCGCTGCGCCTATACCTTTTCACCTTATGAGCAGGCGATGCACGATGAGATTTCGGCCTTTATCGACGAGTCTTTGAACAAAGTGAGATGGTACAAAAACAACCGTTCCAACTACGTTATTCCCGTTATTTACCGCTATATTTCCCTCTACATTCTCTATAATTACGGGCTGCACCCCTCGCTGCGCTTTTTGCTCCATCTCCATGTCGAAGTGACGACACCGGAATTTTTCAAGGCTCAAGGGATGATTCCGCTGTACGATCCACAAACCAAAACCTTTAACCAAAACCTCATCTTTGAGAGGATTCGAGAAGCGATTGAACCGTACCGTCAACGCTACAAAGGGTTGCGTAATTTTGCGGAACTTTTAAACTACTCCGATTTGGATCACTTTAGCCAAAGCTTCTATCTCCAGATCAAAAATCTCGATTATACGGAGGTGTGAAGATGAATACAACCACCCAAAAAATGGTCGAACAAACGATTGAGAGCATCGTCCAAATCACCAACCCCTATGGGAGCGGGAGCGGTTTCATCATCGATGGTCTGATCATCACCAACTCTCATGTCGTGAGCGGCCTCAAAGAGGCGCTCATCTCCACCAAATCCCTCACCAAAACGATTGCGTCGGTGATCTATGACGATCCTGCCTACGATCTGGCATTCATCCGCTCTCCGATCCCTATCGAGTGTAAATCTCCCCTCAATCTCTCATCCTCACCGGTGCAAGACGGGGATAGTGTCATCGCAATCGGGCACCCCTACGGGCTCAATTACTCGACTACGGAAGGGATCGTCTCCAAAGCTTCACGGCTCCAAGGGGAAGTGGAGTATATCCAATTCGATGCAGCAATCAATCCCGGTAACAGCGGAGGACCGCTCCTCAACGATTCAGCGGAGGTGGTAGGGGTTAACACCTTTATCATCCAAAATTCGAACAATCTCGGATTCGCTCTCCCCTCCTATACCCTCAAAGAGGCACTTGATCAATTTTATGCATTGGGCGCTGAGAACGTAATCCGATGTTCATCGTGCAAAAACCTGATCCAAGAAGTTAGTATCCAGAACGACTACTGCCCTAAATGCGGCACCAAACTTGAGGTTGCCAAACGAAGACGCGAGGGGTACAAACCCAGCGGCAACGTTGCTCTGATCGAAAAGATTTTACAGACTCTCCATATTAACGTCCCCCTTGCCCGACGGAGCCAACGAAGCTGGCGGTTTGAAATCGGCGCCACCCGCATCGATATCAACTATTACGACAACGGTATCATCATCGCTGACTCCGCCCTCTGCCGGATTCCAAGTGAGAAAATCGAAAACCTCTATGATTTTCTCCTTAGCGAAAACAGCACCCTTGAGCGGCTTCAGTTTTCGATCAACGAAAATACCGTCTATCTCTCCTACATCGTGGTCGATTCATCCCTCAACGAAACCTACGGGACGTGGGCTTTGCGAAAACTTTTCAACAAAGCGCCTCATTATCAAAAACTTCTTATCGAGAATTTTAAAGCGCCGGAACCAAAGTTTGATGAGTTTGAATAAGCCCTGCAATCTCTTCGCGTTTGGGAAAATCAGCCCCCATACTGATAATAAACGAAGAGGCTTCCTGTAAACTCATCGAGGTTTTGATGATCAATTTTTCATCGACTATGACGGTATAACCGCTTGTAGGATTGGGAGATGTCGGGATAAACAAGACACAAATATTTTGATGACGATTTAACAAATACGCCGGTACCCATACATCATTTTTAGGGTATTCGACCAATACCACCTCTTTTTTGGCATTATCATCCCCGCCAGAGAATATTGCCGCCATCTTTTTGGAGATCGAATAGACCGATCGGATTGCCGGTATCCGCTCAAACGTGCTGTCGATCATCGAAACGATCATCGATTTGCCGTATTTCTCGATCGAGTACCCCAAAATCGCAAACATCGCCACCACTGCAATCATCAAGAAAATCGTAAATCCGAACGAATGGGTGTAATCGTGCAGCGACACATAGGCGCTCACCCCCAACTCTTTGAGGTAATTGACGACAATCAAAACAAGTATCAGGGGAAATAGCGAAAGCGCCCCCACGAAGATATAACGAAATAAGAGTTGAATTTTCTCTTTTACGACGGTGTGCATTCGACCCTTTCTTAACAAATTGCAAAATTATAGAACAGTTTTTGAAACACTACACTACAATATCGTTTTTACAGGAGAAACCATGCAACCTTTTACCGAATTTAAACTCAATTTAGACACTTTTATCACCGATTTGAACGCTTTGATCGAAAGCAACCATAAAACCATAGAGAGCTTGCTTGCGATACCGGACAAAACATATGCCAATTTCGTCCGCCCCTTTGATTTGATGGAAGAGGAGATGGAACTGTTATTCACCCCCCTCTCCCACATCAATGCGGTCAAGAATTCTCAAGAGTCCCAAAAAGTGTATGCGGACGCCCTACCGATCCTCACCGACTATTCCACCTTTGTCGGGCAGAACCTTGATATCTACGAAGCGTTTAAAACGATCAAACACAACGAATACGAAACTCTCGATACGGAAGAACGGCGTATTTTGGATCTCAATATCCTCCATTTTGAACTCGCGGGGGCTCATCTGGACGAGACATCCAAAAAACGGCTTGCCGAAATCAACCTCCGCAAAAGCACCCTCACCAATAATTTTTCTCAAAATCTCCTCGATGCTACCAACGCCTATGAGAAGATCATCACTGATCCCGCCGATGTAGCGGGAATCCCCGAAAGCGATCTTGAAAACGCGATCTTTGAAGAAGAGGGGGTGAGCAAATATCGTTTCACCCTCCCTGGGGTTTGAGAACTACGCCGAATACTCCCTCGCTTCCAAAATGGCGCCGAGTACACAGAGCGTCCTGAAATTTATCAACGAACTTATCGAAGCATCTCGATCCCAAGCGATGCGGGAGATCGAAGAGTTGCGCGCTATCGCTGGGGGTATCGATGTGCAAAGCTATGACACCGCCTATTACGGGGAAATCCTCAAAAAAGCGCAATACGACATCGATGAAGAGGAGTACCGTCCCTATTTCGAACAGCACAGTGTGATGGAGGGGATGTTCACTTTTTTGCAAGAGCTCTTCGGACTCAAATTTATCCCTCAGGATATCCCCCTTTGGGATGAAAAAGCGTCCGCCTATGACATTTATGACGGCGAAATCCTCTCGGCACGGGTCTATTTCGATCTCGAAGCGCGCAAAGACAAACGGGGCGGTGCGTGGATGCACAACTACCAAACCCACCACTGCGACACACAAGGGTGTACCCACCTCTCCAGCGCTTTTGTCGTCTGTAATTTCCCTCCATCCTCAGACACTACCCCATCATTGCTTCGCCACGATGATGTCGTGACCCTTTTTCACGAGATGGGGCATGCGATCCACCATCTCTTGAGCAAGGTCAAAGAGCACGGTGTCAGCGGAGTCAACGGCGTCGAATGGGATGCGGTAGAGTTTCCCTCCCAGTTTCTTGAAAACTTCGCCTATGAGCCAAAAGTGCTCAAACTCTTCGCTACGCACCATCAAACAGGGGAGGTATTGAGTGACGAGATGATCGCCAAATTGATTCGCGCCAAAAATTTCCAAAGCGCGATTTTCATGCTTAGACAACTCGAATTTTCCCTCTTTGATTTTGAACTCCACTTAAAACTTTATCAAGGAGAGGCGATTCAAGAACTTCTCAACTCCATACGGGAGCGCACCTCTTTAATCAAACCTCCCGCCTACAACAAATTTCAAAACGGTTTCAGCCACATTTTCAGCGGCGGATACAGTGCGGGGTATTACAGCTACAAATGGGCCGAAGTGCTCAGTGCCGATGCCTATTATGCGATCGTCGATGAGGGAATTTTCGGAAGTGAACTTGCCCGCCGCTACAAAGAGATCATTTTGGCCAAAGGTGGGTCTCAAAGTATGCAGGAATTGTTTGTAGAGATGATGGGGCGCGAATGTGACTCCAAAAACCTCCTTCGTCTCAGCGGGATCGAATAAATGCGTTTTCTGATTGCATTAGGGCTATTACTATCGTTGGCAGGAGGGGTCGAAGTGAAAATTGCAAGCTACAATGTCGAAAATCTGTTCGACATGGAATATGAAGGGAATGAATACGAAGAGTACATCCCCAACGGCGATTGGGGATGGACTCAGGATATCTACCGTATCAAACTGCGCAACACGGCAAAAGTGATACGCGGCATCAACGCCGATATCATCGGTTTGCAGGAGATCGAATCGGAACGCGCCCTCAAAGACCTCAAGGCAGAACTTAATCGGCAAGGTCTTTATTACCGTTATTATCTCTTTGCCCGCAACAAGAAATCTACCGTCAGCACAGCGCTGCTAAGCCGCTATCCGATCCAAAGCGGGTGGCGCCATCCGATCAACCATAACGGAAAAATGCGCGATATTTTAGAAGCAAAACTCGACATAAACGGAGAATCGTTGCGGGTATTCGTCAATCACTGGAAATCCAAAAGCGGTCCGGAGAGCAAACGTATCGAGAGTGCCAAACGGCTCATCTATCGTTTG
>JACXUE010000195.1 GCA_014764075.1 Sulfuricurvum sp. | reverse complement strand
GTAACATCAGATATTAAAATCGTTCAAATTCCATCTCGTACGGAGCAAAGCAATGAGACGCTCATATACCTCTTCGATATTTTGATCTTTTTCGATCGCTGTTCGAAAACGTTCCATCTCATAGAGCTGATCAATGCCGCTCTGCACCACATACAACGGATCGGTGTTTGGTTTATCACGTTGTATCAACGCGATTATTTTTTCACTGCTTAGCGATAATGCGCTATCCAATTTTTCCATCAACGAGTTAGTCCACATTGCCGCCTGATATCCGTCAATGTTTTCATGTTGGGAAACCCGATAGGTATAATCTCCCGCTTCAGCATGCTCCATCACAACGGCTACTGCATCAAGGGTCTCTTTATAAAAGTGAATAAAGCGAAGTACTAATCTAAGCAAATAATAGGTCAAAAGAATAAGGGTTACAGTGACAATAATTGCGCTAACCAATCCGGTCACTTTGAGATCGTTAATCTCTATCCCGATCGATATCATCACGAGGCTCTTGGAGGTAAATACCGCTCCCGTATTGACGACTCAACCCCTCGCTACGGACAACCCACGCTTTTTTAACTCTGTCAATCGATTCGATCTGCTTTAAAAGTCTATCCTGATGATCACTCGTCCCACTAACCATATGCGAGGTCAACGATTCACGATAACGACGAAAAGGATCATAACCGAGACGATTGAGATAGAGAGGGATAAAAAAGTACTCTTTTTTTCATTATTCCTGACTTATGACGCAATAGTATCGTTTATACTGAAAAAAGGTTAGAGTATAAAACAAGAGAGGTATTTCTCCCCATTTGGAGAGAAAGATGGGCTTAATGACAACCGCAACCGGTACCGCAACTACCGGTGCTGCTTTGTGGAGCAGCGGCAGTTGAACATGCCGATACACCTGGCGGGGTATTAGGCTGAATCGCTTGGTTATCCACCCCACCTTCTACGTTAATTTTTTCGATGGTTGCCCACAGTTGCTCTGCTGCTTTCATATACCGCTTTGCCGTCTCAGAGGCGGGAGCGTAGTACGTAACCGGCTTCCCTTCATCTCCACCGGTACGGATAGATGGCTCAATCGGAATTTCGGCAAGAATACAAGTTTCGAACTGATCTGCCATTGCTTTGGAGGTCCCTTTTCCGAAAATATCGTATTCAACACCCGTGTCAGGAGCGATAAATCCCGACATATTTTCCACCACACCCGCGATCGGAATATGGAGTTTTTTAAACATATCAAGACTTCGGCGTGAATCGTCAAGAGAGACCATTTGAGGGGTCGTTACTGTAACACCAGCCGTCACCGGAACACTTTGAGCGAGAGTCAACTGCGCATCTCCGGTACCCGGAGGCATATCAATCACCAAACAATCCAAATCCGACCACATAATGTCGCGCAAGAACTGCTCTATCGCTTTCATGATCATCGCACCGCGCCAGATGAGCGACTGCCCCTCTTCCATCAATGAACCCATTGACATCATCTCGATTCCGTACGCCTTGATCGGCAATACCTTGTTCCCTACCACTTCGGGCTTTACCCCCTCGACTCCAAGCATACGCGGGATATTTGGACCGTAAATGTCGGCGTCCAACAGCCCCACTTTTTTCCCTTGCATTGCTAACGCCACAGCAAGATTCACCGAAGTGGTCGATTTGCCAACCCCCCCCTTGCCCGAACTCACCATAATGAAATTTTTCACTTGCGGAGCAATGTTTTTACCCTTGGATGAACTCTCGCGCGGCATCTTGGGAGCCGTAATATTTACAACAATCTCACCCGCACCGGCACGCTTAAGCTCATCGGTCGCATCAACCGTAATCTGATGCGCTACTTCAGGAGCACTGGAGGTTATATCAACAGTAACATTGACATTATTTCCCTCAATCTTGATCTCTTTAACTTGCCGATGCTAACACATATCGGCTCGGTTCCAAAGCTAAAAAAGCCAAGCAGTTGGCTTTTTTTAACGCTTTTCACCCATACAACCCCCTAAAGCTTGTCATATCTTTCGGATATGACAGAAAACTGCTATTTTTGCCCTTGATTTCATCAAGTGCGTAAGGTCAGTAATTAACTTGCATTAACTTTAACTTCGGCCGCTATCTGTGCGATCGCATCGGCATTTTCCATAATGTTTTGAGTGATCTTGTACGAACAAAACTTCGGTCCGCACATCGAACAAAACTCCGCCTCTTTGAAAACATCCTGAGGTAATGTTTCATCATGATACTCGCGCGCCCGTTCCGGATCGAGCGCAAGCTCAAATTGGCGGTTCCAATCAAACGCATAGCGCGCATCGCTCATCGCATCGTCGATGTCACGCGCCCCCTTACGTCCACGGGCGATATCAGCCGCGTGTGCCGCAATTTTATAGGCAATAATCCCCGCGCGGACGTCTTCGGCATTCGGGAGCCCCAAATGCTCTTTAGGCGTAACATAACAAAGCATCGATGCTCCGTGCCATCCGCCGACCGCCGCGCCGATGGCTGAGCTGATATGGTCATACCCCGCCGCGATATCGGTGACCAAAGGACCGAGGATATAAAACGGGGCTTCGTGACAATATTCGCGCTGGATTTTCATGTTGCGCTCGATCTGGTTCAAAGGAACGTGCCCTGGTCCCTCGATCATTACCTGAACATTTTTCTCCCACGCACGGAGCGTCAACTCTCCGAGTACTTTGAGCTCTCCGAGTTGGGCTTCGTCGGATGCATCCGCCAAACATCCTGGGCGGAGGGAATCTCCAAGAGAGAGAGAGACATCATAGCGGGCGCAGATGTCAAGAATCTCGTCGTACGCTGTGTAAAACGGGTTCTCGCGGTGATAGTGCATCATCCATGCGGCCATCAACGATCCGCCCCGACTGACGATCCCCATTTTCCGTTTGGCAACTTTGGGCATTGATTCGAGCAAAAAACCTGCATGAATCGTGAAGTAGCTCACCCCTTGCTGCGCTTGACGCTCCAAAACCTCTAACATTTTCTCGATGGTGAGGTCTTCGATTTTGTTGTTTACATCATGCAAAATCTGATAGATAGGGACCGTACCGATCGGGATTTTCGAATTGGCAATGACGGCTCGACGGATTTCGTCCAAATCACCTCCCGTCGATAAATCCATCGCCGTGTCGGCATGGTAATGTTGAGAGACCTGAATTTTTTCAATCTCCCCTTGAACATCGGACGCGATTGCGGAAGATCCGATATTGGCATTGATCTTACAGCGTGCGGCGATTCCGATCGCCATCGGTTCTAAATTTTTGTGATTGACGTTAGCGGGGATAATCAACCGGCCGCGTGCGACTTCGGATCGAACCAACTCAGGATCAAGATCTTCTATTTTAGCGACATACGCCATCTCTTCGGTAATAATGCCATGCTTAGCATAATACATCTGAGTACGGACGGTGTCGTTTTCTCTTTTGGCGACCCATTCGGTTCTCATAACTCTCTCCTTGATTTTTTACAAAAGCATAATTGGACTTATAAATAAGAGCCCCTAAAAGGGTAGACTCTCTTTTTATGTAGATTAAAAATTTCAAGAGGATTTAGGAAAAGAATCCTACGCAACTCTAGAAGTGTCTTGGAATTTATCATAAACAAGATAAAAAAAAGCTTTTTAAGTGTATAATTTCGTAACAGTTTTCAAAATAGGATACATTTTGTCTGATTTGACCCTTGTTTTACTTGCGGCAGGTAACTCTTCCCGATTTAAAGTACCCGTAAAAAAACAATGGCTCCGCATAGGGCACGATCCGTTGTGGCTCTATGTTACCAACCGTATCAAAGAGACTCTTGCCATAGAAAAAGTCATTCTCGTCGTTCATCCCGATGAAATCCCCTTTATCACACCTATTTGTGATTATC
>JACXUE010000032.1 GCA_014764075.1 Sulfuricurvum sp. | reverse complement strand
CGATGGCGTAAATAGGGCATTGTTAAAATCGCCAACGGAAGGGTAAAAAGGGCGATCAAAAATGTTTTGATGAGTGAGGGTAGGGCAGATCGGCGCATTTTTCGTTTCAGCGATTTGTCACGGATAATGGCAGGCTGATCGGAGTAGTGGTCCCAAGCAAAAGGTGTTTTCATTGATTTATATTACACGCCTTTTGGGTAAAGCCCGAAAGACGGCAGGGACAAATGTCCCTTGCAACCCCCTAAAGCTACCCGTATCATTCACGATACGGGAGAATAATAATGAGATTATAGCGATATTGGGTAAAATAACCGCATTAAAACAAGGGTAATGCATGAATATATTGGTAGTACGCAACGACAAACTGGGTGATTTTATTACGGCGTTGCCTACGTTGTATGTCTTAAAACACCATAACCCGCAAAACCGGATCATTGCTCTCGTTGCTCCCCTAAACCGTAAACTCGCCGAAGCGTGCGATTTTATCGATGAGGTGATCGTTGATAGCGGGGGGGATATTCTTGGACTCGCTTTTAAAATCAAACAAGCCGATATCGATGCTTCGATTACCTTATTTTCCAATACCCGTGTTGCACTTGCCCAATTCATTGCCCGTATCCCCATCCGTATCGCCCCTGCGACGAAAATAGCCCAAATTTTTTACAACCGCCGTATTACTCAACGCCGCAGTGAGGTCAAAATGGCGGAGTTTGAATACAATCTCGAACTCACCAAAGCACTCTTTGCTGATATTGTTCTAGAATTCCCTAAACCTCTTTTAACGTTTGAGGGGGCTGAGAGAGCGTATCACTCTTTTTGCACCGAATACGGCGTTACCAAACCGGTGATCGCTTTTCACCCCGGTTTTGGGGGCTCATCGGATGCAAATTGGACGTTGGCTGAATACATAGAATTGGTGAAATTGGCAGAGGAGAACCCTCACATCGATGTCGTGATGACGTTTGGCCCTGATGAAGAAAAACTCTACGAAGAGGCAAAAAAGCTGTTGGGGGAGAGTAAGGTTGTATTGTACCGTTCACGTGGAAGCGTTGTTGATTTTGCTCTACTTATAAGTAATTTTAAATTGTTTATAAGTACGTCTACCGGAACCTATCACCTTGCAGGTGCGGTAGGGTGTGAGACCTTTACTTTTTTTGCCGATACGTTGTTTGCTTCAAGTGCTCGCTGGAAAAGCATCGGAGCAAAACAGAGTCATTTTATGATTCCCCTTGATCGATTGGGGAGGGCGGCCATGTTTGAGAGTGTTAAGCAAGAGTTGAAAAATCACCTTTCAACCATCGTTTGAGTCGCTTTTTAAAGTTTTTAATTCGTTTGTTCGCATGATTATGACGTTGCATCTTGGTAATCACGGTGATTTCATCGAGTCCGCTGAGGCGTGCGTATTCGCGTCCCATAATTTCTAGCTCTTCATCGGATGCCCAAAGTTTGTTGAAATTTTCACATCCATCTAGTGGGCAGATTTCTCGGAATTCCATCCGATTGATATCGACGATGGAGAATTGATAGCCGCTTTCGGTTCGTTTGATCAAAATGTTTCCAGGGGAGTAATCCAAATGCCATACCCCTTTTTGGTGCAAATCGTAAGTATAGGCGGCGAATGCGCTAAATATTGCTTCACGATCCTCCAGCGGTTCGAGAAGCGGAGTGCGGATTGTAAAATCGTAGTCGAAAAATTCGCTGATGAAATAGCTATCTGCCAATAATCCGGCAGAGAAAAATTCGATCAATGCGATCGGTTCTGGGGTAGAGATACCCAAAGATCGGAGCTGAAGGGCGTTATGATACGATTTATACGCTTTGCTTTTACGCCAATAGGTATAAACGATTCGGTTGAGGAGGTGGGGGATTTTGAAGGATTTGACGACCGTTTTGATCCCTTCTAACTCTATGATTTTGAGCTCATTTCGGGCTTTATGGATTGTATGATCGTCGCTTGTAAAAATGGATCGAATATGCTCAAATGAATTTTTTAAGTGGGCATATCGGGGCTGAAAATCATATTTAAACTGCATAATGACCTTTGAGTAAGTAAGGGTATGGTATGATACTTTATTATTCCTGAAACACTTCAAGAGGATCAATATGCTCACCGTCGTCATGTATCACCATATCAACAGTGATGACCTTCCTCTCTCAAATTCCGATCAGATGATGGAAGAGCATTTAAAGCTTATATCGGAGCGTTTCACCACTCTTTTCCCCGGTGATACATCTGTTTCCGGCGGTATTTGTCTCACGTTTGATGATGCGTATTACGATTTTTACCATTATGTGTTTCCACTGCTCAAAAAATACAATCTAAAAGCACTTCTTGCCGTTCCATCGGCCTATATTTTAGAGCATACCGATGTTGCAAGCGAGTACAGACTCTCCCTCAAGCATCATGAAATTTATGAGGATGATAACTATAAAACATATGTTCCGTTTTGTGCCTATGACGAACTGCGAGAGATGGTGAAAAGTGGTCACGTCATGATTGCTTCTCATTCAATGAATCATATAAACTTGAACGAAGAGGGAGTGGATTTGGAGCGTGAGATTTTGGGCTCCAAAGTAGCATTGGAGGAGAATCTTGGATTTAGGGTTGACTCTTTTGTATTGCCTTATGGAAAATACAACGATGAAGTGGTACGTTTGGCGCGTGAGCATTACTCCTATGTCTTTCGGATCGGCAATGCCCTAAACCCATCATGGGATGGGATAGGGGGACTAATTTATCGGATCAAGGGGGATGCCCTTAAAACACCTGATGAACTCTTTGAGCCCCTCAAACAATTAGGATTTTGGGGTAAAACAGTGGTGAAGATGGTAAAAGGATAATGATGAACGTATCAGCGGTGATGATTGTTAAAAACGGAGCCAAAACCATTGCTCGATCGTTGGAAAGTTTGTCTGAGTTTGACAATGTTGTTGTCTATGATAACGGTTCAACCGATGGGACACAGGAGATTGCCCGCACCTTTCCCAACGTCCATTTGATCGAAGGGGAGTTTGATGGATTCGGAACGACCAAAAATCGAGCAGCATCGTATGCGGTGCACGATTGGGTGTTGATTATTGACAGTGATGAGGTGGTGGATGAGGGATTGCTTCATGCCCTCAAGACCAAAGTGCTTGACCCTAGGACGATCTATATCGTCAATTTTATCGCCTATTACAAAGAGATCCAAATCCGCCATTGTGGTTGGAATAACCAGAAAATACGCCGTATCTACAACAAGAGCGTTACACGGTTTAATGATAATTTTGTACATGAAAATATCATCGATGAGGGGATGAAAAAAGAGAATATTGAAGGGAATATGAAACACTACAGCTATATGAGTATCTCTGATTTTATCGTCAAAGTCGATCGCTATTCGACCCTCTTTGCCGAGGATCATGCCGGTAAAAAATTTCCGACTCCGGCAAAGGCGTTTTTTAATGGCTTTTACTCTTTTTTCCGTACCTATTTCCTCAAACGGGGATTTTTGGACGGATACGCGGGACTTATCATCGCGTTTTCCCATATGGCGACTAATTTTTACAAATACATCAAACTCTATGAGATGAACCTCGAACAAAAGGGGAGTCGTGGCTAAAAAGATTTGTGCACTGTGTCTCTCTCCCGATCTTGGGGGGTTGGAGTTGTATATGATGCGTGCATCCCGTTATTTGGGAGAACAGTGCATTAGTGTCATCAATGAAAAAGGGAAGCTAAAGAGCTATTATGAGGGTACATCCTATCGTTACGCAACCCTAAAACGTCGCAATCTTCTCTTCTTATGGCTTAATGTGCGTACATTAGCCCGTATTATCGATGATGAAGCAATCGATGTGCTCCATCTGCATTGGACGAAAGATTTACCTTTGGCTATTATGGGGAAACTTCTCTCTAAGCGCCGTCCCAAAGTGGTTCAGTCGCGCCATATGACAATGACCCGTTTCAAAGACGATTTTTACCATCGATTCCTCTATAAAAATCTTGATAGTATCCTCGCTGTAACCCATCAGGTGAAAATGCAGATCGAGAAATTTATCCCCTCTGATATCCGTCCCGTAACTGAAGTGCTTTATATCGGTGCCGAGCAACCGACGTTGATCTCCCAAGAAGAGAGGAGCGAGCGCCGCCGCCAGCTTGGGCTCAATGGTTCTTTTACGGTAGGGATCGTCGGACGGATAGAAGAGCCAAAGGGGCAGCACATCGTCCTCGAAGCGGTCAAATCGATGCATCAAAACGGTATTGATGTCAAAGGGTTGATTGTCGGTCATGCGATGGATGAAGCGTATTTTAAAAAGCTTCAAAATGATTATGCCGACGTTGCGGTATTTACCGGATTTACCCGCGAAGCTCAAACATTGATGCAGTTGTGTGATGTCATGGTATTGGCGACTAAAAAAGAGACGTTCGGATTGGTGCTTATTGAGGCGATGATGTGCGGTGTATGTGTTGTCGCTAGTGATAGCGGAGGGCCGTTGGAGATCATCGATGATGGAATCAATGGATTGCTCTTTAAAACCTTTGATAGTAGTGATCTAGCAGAGAAATTAACGATGCTTTGTCGGGATAATGTTTTCAAAGAGACATTTGCAGAGGCGGGACGAGCAAAAGCGTTGGAGGTTTTTGAAAGTGAAAAGCAGTTCGCAGAGTTACAAAGAGTTTTGGAGAATCTATGAAAGTTAGTGTGATTATTGCAGTTTATAAAGATGTTTCGTCGCTTTCATTGATTATTACTGCCTTGAAACGTCAAACGTATAAAAATTTCGAAGTGATTATTTCCGAAGATGGTGAAAACCATCAAATGCGAGAGTATGTTGCAAATATCTCCGGTTTGGATGTGAAACATACAACCCAAGAAGATATTGGTGTTCGCAAAGCCCGTTCTCAAAACAACGGAATTATTGCCAGTTCGGGTGAGTATTTGATCTTTATCGACGGCGATTGTGTCCCTTATACGACATTTGTTGAAGCGCACGTCGCTTTGGCAGAGAGAAAAACCGTTCTGTCCGGTCGACGGGTAAATCTGTCAGAGTTATTGACTCAAAAAATAAAATCCGGTTTGGTGGATATCGTAGATATCGAGAAGAATCTTTGGAAATATATCGGCTTGGCATTTGAAAAAAATTCCAAATACGAGTACGGTTTTTACCTCTCTCCTACTGGGTGGCTCTATCCACTGCTGTCCAAACTCCGTAAACGGAATACAAGCATTTTAGGATGTAATTTTTCGTGTTTTCGAGCAGATATGGTGGCTCTAAACGGGTTTGATGAAGGATACGGTGAAACATCGCTCAGTGATGATACCGATTTGGATTGGCGATTCCGTGCTGCTGGATTGGAGATTAAGTCGTGTAAAAATGTAGCCAATCAGTTTCATCTTTGGCATACCTATAACGAACGAGATATCGGTCCATTTTATTGGGAAAAGATGGTTAAAAATAGGGAATCTAATCGGATGATTTGTGAAGTAGGGTTAAATACCCATTAAAGGGTATATTTACCGTATTTGCCGATTATAAAATGGTATGCACCTAAGAATTTGGCATATATCTTTTTGAATTTTTGATCTTTGTTATCTGAAGATATGGAAAATAAAAAAATAATTGTTGAAAAACAAAAGAGAAATGAATTTTATGTCAAACAAGGTATTCAAACTATCTGAGCGGGTTAACTCCTATCTCAAAGACTCTTTTGGATGCAAACACATCACTATCAAAGGTGCCACCAAAATTGCTGGTCATTTGATGTTCGTTGTTTTAGCTCTGTGTATTTATCAGAGCATTAAATTGCTTACCTGATATTCAAAAGGAGAAGGAATAAGGGGGGTGTAGTGACTCTGAACCATTTTGCACGCTCAAAAAATCGTAAAAAAGAGGTTTTTAGAGTCTTGTTGGCTAAAATAATCAAAACAGGTGCCTAAGATGCAATCGTTCAACCTAAACTCTCAAAGCTATGCTGGTTTATGGATGGTGTGAGGGGGGAATTTGCAAGTGGCTCAATAGATATGTGTTTGAAACAGGATTGAATACGCATGAATAAAAACAAAAGACTAAAAGACGAAAAAATTAATAAAATATGCGTTATTATGCTTGGATTGATGGGAGATGTTCTTTTACGTACCCCATTGGTTCGAGAAATTCGAAGGCTTTATCCTTCTTCAGAAATAGTTGCAATTGTAGATCCTGTTGGGCAACATGTTTTGCAACACAATCATACGATTGATCGTTTGATTGTTATGAATCGGAATCGGAATAATAAATACCAGTATTTTTCAAATAAAGTTTTGGTTCAATTCCAATTATTGCAAGAGCATTTTGACTTGGTCATAGATTTGTATGGGGGAAAATCCACGTTTAGAATGATGAGACTAAGCAATGCAAAGTTTCAAGTAGGGTTTAAAGAGGGAAAAAAATGGGTAAATCAAAAACATTTACAAAAGTATTCAGATACTGATTTACGCTTTGCAAACCCTCATCATTTAACAAATAAATTATTTCAATTGCTCTCGTTTTTTGAATATTATCATGACGAGCTCGATACAACTCCTGAAGTAGCCTATACTGAAAAAGCGTATCAAAATATGCAGTATTATTGCAAAGAATCAAATATTGAGAATTTTTTCTTGGTATCTTTGGGATCTGGGGGAATGGAGAAAATTTTGGCTTTGTCAAAGATGTTTAACTTGATAAAAAAGATTTATGACGAGTACCATTTAGTCCCTGCAATCGTTAAAAATCCCGGACAAGAATATCTACAAGAAGAGTTGATTCAAGCTTACTTAATGCCAAATAATATCCCTTATTTTAAACTCGATGTGCTGAATTTAGATGAATTGGTTTCGATGATGCAACTAAGTAAATTTTTTATCGTTCCTGATACTGGACTATTTCATTTAGCTGTAGGTGCAAAGATACCTATTCTTTGTATTTTTACCCATACAAACCCTCTCTTGGTCGAGCCTCAACACACAACATATGAATCTTGTTTCTGTCCAACATCCGAGGTTGATTTACATGACCTTCCTCTAGGTACAAGTGAAATACCCGATGAGATTCTTTTTTCCTCTGTAGAAAAGTTAATCAAAAAGCTAAAGTAATTTTTTTGCGTCTTATTTCCCACAAATGTGAAGAGCTCATCCACAATGTACTTAATGGGTCAGTGCCTAAAAACAACATCATGTGGACTTTTGAGTGTGATAGAGGTAATTAAAACAAACAACATAGTAAGGTATGCAGCCGGTAGATGCCCAATGAGCATAAATAATAAGATTAGTGTAATTCCGATAGCACCCATCGTTTTAATATCTTTGTTATTGTCAATATTTCGAAAAAAGGCTATGAAGATATTTAAAAAGAGGATCAGACCAATCATGCCAGAGTATATTGCTATCTGAATGAAAGTATTGTGATAATCACTAAACCCTTCTATCTCTTTTTTGTATTGAGGTAGAGTTGTTTCTAGCACCTTATGGTAAGCAATTCGATCATCTCCAACACCTACTCCAGCGATAGGATTCTCAGAGATGATAATACCAGCGGTATGCCACATCATAAATCTAAATCCTGTACTATCTGATAAAGGTTTGTTTTGTGTTAGTAAATAATGAAATGTTTGAATGGTTTCTTGGGAGCGTTTGTGAAAATTTGGGCTCAAATTGTAGGCTATTGAAAAAATGAACAATGTGATTACGGTTGTGGATAAAAGTGTTTTGATTAGTGATAGTCGTCCATAAGTAATGAAAAAAACCATCAATGCTACTAAAAGCGAAAATTGACCAGTGCGACCAGAATTGATAAAAAGATTTATGGTCATGGTGAGTATAAAAAAAGTGTATAACACTGTTTGTAGACGGTTTTTTTCTTGGCTCAAAAGTTGAGTGAGCATCAAAAAAATGGTGAAAATTAAAAAAACACTATAAGAGGTATGGTTCATAAAAGGGGATGGGTCAGTGCTAGACCACGATGGTTTGTATTGAAATGGCATAAGATCGAAGAAGATTAGATACGAGAGAATTTCGCTAATGATCATTGCACTTAAGAAGGCGCGGACAATTTGAGGAATATATCGACGATCCAAAGAGGTGTATAAAATCGGGATGAATAAAAGAGGGTAATACTTTCTTAAATGTTCAAATCCTTGAATCAAATCGTCACTCCACAAAAGAGTTAATGATAAAAACATATAAAAGAGCGCTATTGCTCTAAAAAAAGGATTTGATTGGATGATGGACCATTTGTTCCTCCACCCACCCTCGATAATCCACAGGATAAGTAAAACAGCGGCAAAAAAAGTATAAGCTGCAATCGAAAGAGGGATGAAAAAGGCAAATGCTATAATGATATATTGAAAATAACGATGAATTGTACTGTTTTGGCGGGTCAAAAAAATCCTTTATTCTTGGTTATTTTATAATACTTTGGTTGATTTTAACGATTCGACAACCATCGCGGGCGTGATTTGAGTCATACAGATATTCTCTTGACATTGTTTCATTGCCTCTGTTTTGTAGCACGGCGAACACGGCAGTTTTAATGAAATAGGGTAGATCGTATTGGTGTCACTTTTATACGGACTGTCGGTAATCGGGTTGTTCGGTCCCATCAAAACAAAGGTCGGTGTATCGACTGCCGCTCCGATATGTCCCGTCGCCGAGTCGGTACAGATGAGGGCTGAGCTGTGCTGAACTGTTGTGATGAGTTCGGAGATGGAGAGTTGAGATACCAAATCGATCACATTCTTGGGGTAAGGTTTGATCTGATCGAAAAAGGCCTCTTCGCCACGTGCTCCAACGATGACGATCGGTGTATCAGTGCTGAGTGTTTGGATGAGTGAGCGCCAATGCTCAAATGGCCATGCTCGGTAGTTGAGCCCTTTTTTTTGATTATGGGAATTGCTTGGTGCAATGACAATATAGTGCTTCGGGAGAGAAAATTTCGATATGAGTTTTGCAAACGGTTTTCCGAAAAGAATCGGTTTGGCTTTGAGAAGGATAGAGGGTTCTACAATATCGCTATAATAGGACTTTGTCGCTTCGCCACGGTTGATATTGTGGATCTCAGTAGTTTCTAAAATCCCCATCCCTGTTTTATGCTTGGCGTCTATCGCTTGGATCAGGCTTTTGAATTGTTTGCCAAATTCGAGGGAGATGAGGAGGTCGTAAGGGTGTGCTTTGGAATAGTTAATGACGGCACGTTTTTGAGGGCTAAGCCAAATCGGGATTTTTTTATGTTTAAGAGGAAAAATCTGATGGACGCGGGGATCGTTTTCGAACAATTTTCCGCTACTTGGTGTGGTGATGAAGTCGATGATGATTTCCTCTCCGAATTGTGCTCTTAGGGCATCGATAACGGATGTGGCATAAACCAAATCTCCTAATGCTCCGCATCGAAGAATAAGAACCCGTTTGACCTCTTTTAATATCGGCACTATGAGATGACCTTAACTGTAAATGTGGTTATGAAGAGGATTGGGCGCATGATATCGGATACCTTTTGAGCGTGATGCTTCTGGCTAAAAGAAATAATTTTTAATATTTTATCGATAAAGTGTTAATATTTTCTTTTCTTTTGTCGCAAAGAAACAAAGCCAAAGAGAAATCTTTTTGCCACTTTTTTAGAAAAAGTATCGTAAAGCGAACCTTTTTTAGAAACATCGTCATTTTCACGAGGTTTTTATGACCTTTCAAAAAGATAAATACGATGTTGTGATTATTGATCATGGAATTGAAAACGGACAGCAATCTGCGGAGTATATTCTCCAAACGGATCCGATACAACCTCTGCTTGTGGTGAGCGACGCATGAATTGCGTGTTGAGTCGGTGTTATAAT
>JACXUE010000194.1 GCA_014764075.1 Sulfuricurvum sp. | reverse complement strand
TTTATCGGAAGCAACTTTGTCTCGTATTTTTTAGCCAAATACCCCGACGTCCGTCTCGTCAATCTCGATCTATTGACCTATGCGGGAGATATAAACAACCTTAGCGATGCACCACAAGATGGGCGCCACATCTTTGTCCAAGGGGATATTTGCGATCGTCCTCTCGTCGAGTCGCTATTCGCTCAATACGATATCCGCGGAGTAATCCATTTCGCCGCTGAATCGCACGTCGATAACAGTATCAAAAATCCGAGCGTATTCATCCAAACCAACGTCAACGGCACCTTTACCCTCGTCGATGTCGCCTACAAAACATGGATGGAAAAACCGTTTGTCTACAAAGCAGGATTCGAAGGTTGCCGTTTTCACCATATCAGCACCGATGAAGTCTACGGAACCCTCAGCGATGATCCGAGCGATCTCTTTACCGAATCCACCCCGTATGCTCCCAACTCTCCCTACAGCGCCTCTAAAGCAGGCTCAGATATGATCGTTCGTTCCTACCACCATACCTATGGGATGAACACGGTCATCACCAACTGCTCCAACAACTACGGCCCAAAACAACACAACGAAAAATTAATCCCCACCGTTATCCGCAAAGCATTGCAAGGAGAGAACATCCCCGTCTATGGTGACGGTAAAAACATCCGTGATTGGCTCTATGTGTTAGACCACTGCAAAGGGATCGATCTGGTTTACCATATCGGACGCAGCGGCGAAGTGTATAACATCGGCGGACGCAATGAGCGCAACAATAACCAAATCGTCGATCGCATCTGCACACTTTTGGATGAAATGAAGCCAAAATCAGATGGTAAAAGCTACAAAGAGCAGATAACCTACGTCGAAGACCGCGCAGGGCACGATCGCCGCTACGCCATCGATGCGACAAAGCTTGAAACCGAACTGGGGTGGAGAGCCGAAGAGACGTTTGATACCGGTATTGTGAAAACCGTCGAGTGGTATTTGAAAAAATACCATTGAGAGATTGAGGATAGCAGATGAAAATATTTTTAACCGGTGGAGCGGGGTATATTGGAACCCATACATGTGTTGAGCTATTGAATGCCGGACATGAGGTGATCGTTTATGATAACCTCTCCAACAGTTCCCACGAAGCGCTCAATCGCGTAGAAACCATTACCGGCAAATCGGTGAGACTCATCGTTGGTGACATCCGTGATGAGACGACAATGTCTAAAGCGATGCAGGGGTGCGATGCGGTGATCCATTTTGCAGGACTGAAAGCGGTGGGTGAATCGGTAGCTAAACCGCTAGAATATTACGACAACAATATTCAGGGAACATTATGTCTATTGCGAGCCATGAAGAGCCACGGGATAAAGACGCTCGTATTTAGTTCTTCCGCAACCGTATACGGAGATCCCGACTATCTTCCGTTGAATGAATCCCATCCGCTACGAGCCACCAACCCTTATGGTCGGACCAAGCTCATGATCGAAGAGATACTGCGTGATCTCTACAAATCCGACCCCGAGTGGAAAATCATGATCCTGCGCTATTTTAACCCTGTAGGGGCACATGAGAGTGGTCTAATCGGCGAAGACCCACAGGGCATTCCCAACAATCTTATGCCTTTCGTAGCTCAAGTGGCGGTCGGACGTAGAGAGATATTGAGTATTTTCGGTGGAGATTACCCTACTCGCGACGGGACGGGGGTGCGTGATTATATCCATGTCGTCGATTTGGCACTAGGACATCTAAAAGCTCTCGAGGCGCTTAGCACGCCGCAATGTACCCCACTTAACCTAGGGACAGGATTGGGCTATAGTGTTCTTGAGGTTGTAAACGCTTTTGCAAAAGTGAGCGGTGCGGATATACCCTATATAATAGGAGCGCTTAGGATGGAGTGCTACTAGAAATCTAGAGGATATGTGTGCCGATACATGGCATTTTCAATCGAAAAATCCTCATGGGTATGGATTAAAAGAAATACAAGAGCCACTTGCAAATCTAAACCCGAAATGATCCTTAAATTAGCATAGATGTCTCGTCCCCCATTCTTCAGGTATAATATACAAACACCTAATGGAGGCTAATTTATGGGAAGTTTTCCCTCGTTCCCACTCTCTAGAGCGGGAATGCAGATAGATAAGTCAGCGAAAGAGAGTAAAGTCAAATGAAAATAAAAAAGAAAGGGAGTTTTTAGATGCCACCAATGTTATAAAGCTATTGGTATCAATTATAAAAACTACGAAGGAAAGTATAAAAAATGGATCAGAATAATTCTCAATGCTCTACTCTTAATTCTCCATTGCAACCTTTTAAGATTGCCATCGCAGGAACTGGATACGTCGGATTATCCAACGGATTGCTATTATCTCAACACAATGAAGTAGTTGCTCTTGACATCATTCCGCAAAAAGTAGAGATGCTTAAAAATAAAAAGTCCCCTATAGAAGACAAAGAGATAGAAGAGTATCTGTTAAGGGATGATTTAAACTTTACGG
>JACXUE010000031.1 GCA_014764075.1 Sulfuricurvum sp. | reverse complement strand
CCTACCAAAGAATGACGTGAAATTGACCGTAGAAAGTACCACTCAATCAAAGCCTAAAAAGCTCAACGCTATTTCGATTAAAACAAAGGGTTATCAGTTTGACAGAGAAGAGGCTAATGGACGATAAGGCTTTTTTGGATACGAATATCCTGATTTATGCATATTCGGAAGATGAACCGAAAAAACAGTCTATAGCATTGCAACTGCTCGATCGTTTTGAAGATAATATGATAATCTCAAAACAGGTCATCAATGAACTCAGTAATATCCTTCTCAAAAAGTTTAAGCTCGACTCAGATCAAGTCGAAAATGTTTTGCTAGAAATCGACAATATTCTACTGATTGTCGATTTTGATCTCACCACTCAAATCAAAGCACTCAAACTTAAGGATAGATACCAGTTTCAATATTATGATGCTTTGATTGTTGCTACGGCATTGGAAAACAACTGTACCGTCATTTACAGCGAAGATATGCAACACGACATACTGATTGATGGAAGCTTGAAAATCATCAATCCTTTCAATGTAACAAATTCCTAAAAACGATAATAAAGGTAACTCTATGATCGAACAATTTATCCGTGACGTATTGGCTGAAGATGTGGGGCGTGGGGATTTGTATGCGCGGGTCTCCGATGTGGTGAGTGTCAGCGCGAAGATCATCGCGAAAAGCGACGGTGTTTTGGCAGGTGAGGAGTACCTGCGTGTATTGGCGCAGATGGAGAAATTTGAGATCGTGTGGAACAAACACGATGGTGAACGCTTTGTAAAAGGGGAGGTGCTGATGGAGCTTAGTGGCGATTCGCATACCCTTCTTCGGATTGAACGGACATTGCTTAATATGCTTCTTCATGCCAGCTCTATTGCGACGTTGACTCGCCGATATGTCGACATTATCACACCCTACGGTACAAAACTCCTCGATACGCGCAAGACCCGTCCGATGCTCCGTAATTTCGAGAAATACGCTACCCGTATCGGGGGTGCGACGAACCACCGAATGGGGTTGGATGATGCGCTGATGCTCAAAGATACTCATCTCAAAACGATCACTCATCTGGAATTGTTTATGGAGGAGGCGCGAGCTAAAATCCCTTTTACCTCCAAAATCGAAATCGAAGCGGAGAGTATCGACATGGCAAAAAAAGCGATGGAGGTGGGTGCCGATATCGTGATGTGCGATAATATGACCCCCGAGCAGTTGCGCGAAGTGGTGGAGTATAAATGGGAACACCACAGTGGCGTGTTACTCGAAGCGAGCGGTAACATTACGCTAGAGACGATCGAAGCGTACGCCGCAACTGGGGTAGACGCGATCAGCACCGGCTCAATGATTCATCAGGCGAATTGGATCGATCTATCTATGAAAATGGACTAAGTCTATTTTCGTTTGATGTGAGAGACAGAACAAAGTATCGCCTCTCTACGCAAGATGCTGTGGCATTAAAGAATTGCAATGCGGTGCATTGCTAGTGTAAGGTTTTGAAAAAGGAGGTGTAGGTTATGGCTGATGATATGGAAAAAACCGAAGAACCAACCTCCAAGAAGCTCTCAGATGCCAGAGAAGAGGGGAATGTCCCCAAAAGTCAGGATATCGCGGGGGTCATTGTCCTCTTTGTTGCTATTTTAACCTTGATGATGATGTTTACTTTTATCAGTGAGCGGATTCTTGATCTCACCCGCTACTACTTTAGCGTATTGAATGAACCGGTGGATCGTGAAGGGATGCTTGATTTAGCGTTTGTCACCTTTCGCGAAACGCTCATTATGACGGTACCGTTTGCATTGGTTGTTGCCATTGCGGGTGTTGCGGGGAATGTTGTGCAGTTTGGATTTAATTTTACGACGAAGCCTCTCACCCCCAATTTCTCCAAACTTGATCCGATTAAGGGTTTAGCAAATCTGTTCACGATCGAAAAAGGACTCAATGCCCTAAAAATCACTTTTAAATCTTTGAGCGCCTTGGGAGTTGGATTTCTCTATTTTTGGTATTACATCGAAGAGCTTCCGACCGTCGCGTTGTTTACACTGGAAGATCAAATGGGGTGGCTGCGGGACAAAGCGATCGTATTGGCATCGGTCATCCTCATTATCATCTTTGTTTACGCGATCCTCGATCTTCTCATGACGAGAAAACACTATTTTGACAAACTCAAAATGTCCAAACAAGAGGTGAAAGACGAGATGAAAAATATGGAGGGGGATCCCCATATTAAAGCTAAAATCCGTCAGATCCAGTTTCAGGCAGCTCGAAAACGGATGATGTCAGCGGTTCCGACCGCCGATGTTGTTATCACCAATCCTACCCATTATGCGGTGGCGATCGTTTATGATGAGAGTAAACACAATGCCCCCGTAGTAGTAGCCAAAGGGGTGGATAATATCGCGATTCAGATCAAAAAAATTGCTCGTGAAAATGGAGTCCATATTGTTCAAAATCCCCCTTTGGCGAGATCGTTGTATGCGGAGGTCGAGGTGGATCGCCCGATACCTGAGATGTTGTTTGCCGCCGTTGCGGAAGTGTTGGCGTATGTCTATAAAATGGGGAAAAAGCGAAAGGAGCATATCCAGTAATGGAGAGATGGTTACTTTTCTTTTCCAATAAAAAGACGATAGCGGCGATTTTTTTGGTCATTATGGCTATTCTTGGAGGGGTGTTTTTCTATCTCGAAAAAAAAGTAACCTCTCAGACATTGGAGCGGTTAAGCGATCAGCTCTCCCTAGCTTTGGCTAATCAGCTTGAAAAAGAGCAATCGACGGCACTCCGTTATGCGCTGATTCTCTCTCAAAACAGCGCATTAAGCGATGCGCTGGAACAAGAGGATGAGGACAAAGGGTTTGAGATCCTCTCTGAGGTGATGGAGTCGATCAAACTCCATACCGACTCGCTGATCCGTTCTCAGGTTATTACCGCCGATTATGTTATTTTTGCTCGGAGTTGGGACTATTCGTACGCGGGGATGCCGTTGGACTTTCATCGCCCCGATTTGCTCTATTTTCAAAATCATAAAAAGCCCCGCAGCGCGATCGAGGTGGGGCGAAAGCTGGGGGTCAAAGCGACGGTTCCCATTTATCACACTGATCGTATGGTCGGATTTGTCGAGGTGGTTTCGTTTTTTGAATCGACACAGGAGTATTTTGACCGTCTCGGGATTGATATGTACATTTTGATGGAGGAGCGTTTTTACGATACGGCGGTTTTTATGCAGGATAACCCTGCTATCGGTAAGGAGTATATCCTTGCCAACGCTAAATATACCCAAAGCGATTTGAAACTTTTGGGGGGGATTGATTTTAAAACCTTTAAAACTTCCCGTATCCTCTTTCAACAAGGTCGGTATCTGTTTTATGAACCGATGAAAAACGGTGAGGGGGAGACGATTGGGGCATTCGTTTTTTCCCTCAGCCCCAAACAGATTAAAGCTTATGCCCAATCGGATGATGAGGATATTTCGTTTTTAATCCACCTCTCCCGAAACGACCTCTATAATATCATTGTTAAAAAATCGGAGGAGGGGATTTTTCACTCCCTGTATGATAAAGAGCTTTTGTATCTCAAAGATACGGTAGCCCCTGAAGATCGGGAGATTTATCTGCAAGAAGCGCGTGAACGGTTGAATGAATACTCCAAAGAGGAATTGATCGGGATAATGTTGGATTACAAAGTGAATAAAGAGGTAAAAGGGGAGATCCGATGAAAGTGCTACTGCTCGAAGATGAGTATATGCTCCGCGTGAGCATCACCGAGTTTTTGGAAGAACTGGGATTTGAAGTGGTAGGTTTCAGCAATGGAGAGAGGGCGTTCGATGCTGTTTATGAGACCCATTTTGATCTCTATTTGCTCGATGTGAACGTGCCGGGGATGAACGGATTCGATTTGCTTCGAACACTGCGCAAAGAGGGGAATAAAACCCCCGCGATTTTCCTCACGTCGATGGTCAACGTGGCGGATTTGCAAGAGGGGTATAAATCGGGATGCTGTGATTACATCCGTAAGCCTTTCGATTTGACCGAATTGCAGATACGGATTATGCACGCACTTAAAAGCCACTATCATGATGGGGAAAACAAAATCGATTTCGGCTCAGAGTTGATCTACGATACCGAAAATTTTACCTTGACCTATCAGGGGAATAATATCTCCCTCTCCAAAACCGAAAAAGAGATTTTTACCGTTTTGCTCAAACACACCAATCAAATCGTCTCCGTCGAGATGTTCCAAGATGAGATTTGGGGGGAATACGTCGACCCTGCAAATATTCGGGTACAGATCAATAACCTCCGCAAAAAACTCCCGCTCGATATCATCCAAAATAGACGCGGATTGGGATACATCATTGAACGATAATCGCTACGCTCTCAAAAACGCATTTCTCTATACGATGCTCGTCGCAGTGTTGCTTTTGGTGCCCACCTATCTCTATGTTACCTACATGAAATACGTTTATGAGATTCAGTATGAGTTGACCCTCAAAAAACAGTCCCAATTGATCGTCCGCTCTATGGAAGAGTATGACCCAAGTGAGAAGAAAGCGTTTGAGTATCCCCGCTTCAGAACCTTTCAGTCGGGTTTATACGATCCCCATTTTACCCCAGTATTTACCCTCATCAACCGTGAATTAGAAGTTCAAAAGAGTGGTTATCATATTGATGATGGATATGCGTATCTCATCATCCCTTTACCGGAAAGGCGTTATTTTGATGCCTCCTATCTTGTGGTGGGGACAGAGATCTCCTATGCGCGGATTTACCAAGATGTGGTGATGATTTTATTAGGGATCGCTGCGTTGATTTTTGTCCTCTCCCTCTTTTTCTTGGATCGGTTCGCATTGCCGTTTCAGCGGATCAATCAACGTCTAGATCAATTTATCAAAGATTCGATGCACGAGATCAATACTCCCCTCTCCATCATCAATGTCAATATCGATCTCTACAACCGCTCCAACCCGACCAATAAATATCTTCAGCGGATCAAAGCGGCGACGAAAACACTCGCTAACCTCTATAACGATATGGACTATCTGATTAAAAACGAGCGTTTGACGTTTGAGTATGAAACGATTGATCTTAGCCTCTATCTTCAAGAGAGGATTGATTATTTTTCCGAGGTTGCTGCGCTCAAAAATATTTCGATTGAGCCCCATATCGATGGAGAGGTGATGATCTATTTCAATCCGACGCAACTACAGCGGATTATCGACAATAATCTCTCTAATGCAATCAAATACTCTCGTGAAGAGGGGAAAATCGATCTCTTTTTGGTGGGATTGGATGATCGGTGCGTTATGAGTTTCCAAGATTACGGGGTTGGAATCGAAGACGTCAATCGTATTTTTGAACGCTATTATCGGGAAAATCGCGATAAAGGGGGATTTGGGATCGGTCTGAACATTGTCAAATCGATCATCGATAAAGCCGGCATCGAACTCTCTATCGATTCGGTATATGGTGAGGGGAGTACCTTTTCGTATAGTTTTTTCCCTCCGATTTACACTTCTGCGTAAGTGTTAAATTTTTTACATAAATTTTACACTTTCGTTTTATAATACTTTCTGAAATACAAAAATAGGAGAGCCAATGCGAAAAGTGTTAATGCTTGGACTTGCTACTTTTTTAAGTGCAGCCGATTTATCACAGGTAATTGAGACCCCAGATGCGACGGCTATTTTGAAAAAAGATGCCCTCCCTGCCGCAAGAGCGTACACGATGATCGAGGGGTGTGTAAGCGATGATCCTAAAGCGATCGCACGTGGGCAGTATATATTCCACACATTAAATGGGAAAGATGCTAAAGAGAATCCCCCTGAAGGGCTTACTCGATTGCTTCCTAATGGAAAACCAAAGCAAATGGGGAACTGTGTTGCCTGTCATAACATTGAAGGGGCAAAAGGGTACGGAAACATCGGTCCTGATTTGACCAAATACAAAGAGCTTTATATAGACAGCGGTGTCCGTAATGCCCAATTTGTGTACCAAAAAATCGCCGATCCACGCTTGGACAACCCAAAATCGGTGATGACGGTCAATTTGGCGAACGGTCTGATGAACGAGCGTGAGGTGTGCGATTTGGTGTCATACATTATTGCACCTAAAAAATAAAGTTTAAGGAGAAAAATATGGAAAGAAGATCATTTTTAAAAGGTTTTGGAGCGGCAGCGGCATGTGCGGTAGCACTTCCAACTATCGCGAGTGCGGCGGAAGAGAAAAAATCGGCCGGTCCGAATGAGATGAATTTTGAGACGGCGGTAGCGGCGATTACCGGCGGTAAAGCATTGATGCCATCGGCAAAAGTCAAAATAAAAGCTCCTGAGATCGCGGAAAACGGTGCGGTTGTTCCGGTCAAAGTAACGGTAGAGAGCCCAATGACATCGAAAGATTACGTTAAAGCGATCCATCTACTCGCTTCTAAAAACGGAAACGTCCGTTGTGCAAACATCTATTTGACCCCTGCAAACGGTGAAGCATTTTTCGGAACCCGTATCAAACTCGGTGGAACTCAGGACGTTGTGGCGATTGCGGAGATGAGCGATGGTACGTTCCTCAGTGCAAAACAAAACGTTAAAGTAACCATCGGCGGATGTGGTTAAGTACATTGATTTAAAACGCCAACGGAGTAAAGCCCCGCTGGTTACGCTAGCTGCTATGGCACATGTAACAAAGCGAAAAGCCTAGCAAAGTGCAGGCAAACGCTTGCCTCTTTCTAGGCAGATAAATATAGATTTGCATATAAAGGATAATAATATGAAAACATTGATCAAAATCAAACCGAAAACCTATACGGCGGGTGAAATCGTCAAAGTCGATTTTATGGCGATGCATCCTATGGAAACCGGAATGCGTAAAAACAAAGACACCGGTGCGTTGATTCCGGCTGAGTACATCGATGAAGTTAAATTTATGTTCAACGATCAGTTGATTACGAAAATGGTCATCTGGGAGTCCCTCTCAGTAAATCCGTTGATGTCTATCAGTTTCAAAGTACCGGGTGCCGGAACATTGAAAGTTATCGCCAAAGATAACAAAGGGCAAAGTGTCGAAACGACAAAAGCCATTACTCCAAAAGGATAAATCATGCGTCAACGATCGATTAGTGCGGCATTGATCTGTTTGGCCCTTTTGGGGAGTGCAAACGGTGAAGAAAAACTCAGTATGAGCGATGCCGATAGAAAAATGTATGCGGAGCTTTTGGAGAGCAATCCTGCCGAGATGGATGTTGCCGAGGGGGAACAGTTATTCGGTGAGTTGATTGGAACGACTGAATATGCGAAAATGTTGGGGGTTAAAGAGAAAGAGCTTCCTAAATACATTGCCGGATTTCCCCGTTATATCGAGCCGGCAAAAAAAGTGGTGACATTGGCACAGAGCGTTCAAATGGCTGCGGCTTATGCTGGTAAGCCAGTACCAAAGCTTGAGAGCAAAGAGATGGTTAAAATGTCGGCATACGTCAAATCGTTGGCAAACGGCCAAAAAACCAATATTGATGTCGAAGCAAATGCACACATGAAAGAGATGATGACGCTTGGGCAACAAGTGTTTGAAGAGCGTCGTGGTGGTCGTGGTTTGTCTTGCAATAATTGTCATAGCAAAGAGATTGTCGGACGACGCCTACGTATGCAACAGCTTCCTGATTTAGGTGCTAAAGAGACGGCGGCAGCGGGAACATGGCCGGCGTACCGTATGACTAAAAGCCAAATGGTAACGTTAGACAAACGGATGCAGCAATGTATGAAAAACGCATTGATGGCGGAGATTCCGCTCGGTTCGCGTGAAATCGTCGCTCTTGAGGTATATGTTACCAATAAGACCAAAGGTAATCCAATCAACATTCCAAGCGTAAAACGTTAAAGGAGAGGTTATGAATTTATCACGAAGAGATTTTTTCTACATCGCGACGGCTTTGGGGATCGGATTACCGACTATCGGTGCGGCGGCTTCGACACCTTCGCGTGTTGATGAAGTGGGATTGAAAGATATTTATTCTTTTAAAGCGCGCGGAAACGTCACGCTGCTCCACATTTGTGACATGCATGCTCACATCAAACCGTTGTATTGGCGTGAGCCTTCCACATTGATCTCAGCTCCGAATTTGACGGGGACTCCTGGATTTTTGTGCGGTGAGTCATTTCTAAAACACTACGGGATGAAGGGTAAAACCTTGGATGCCTATTTCGATACCTTTATGAATTTTGACTCTCTTGCCCACAAATTTGGGAAAATGGGGGGGATTTCGCACATGAAAACCCTCATCAACCATATCAAAAAAGAGCGTGGAGCCGATAATGTTCTTCTCCTTGACTCTGGGGATACATGGCAAGGTACCGGTGTTGCTCTTAAAACGGGCGGTGAAGCGATCGTAAAAGCTCAAAACTATCTCGGTGTGGACGTTATGGTCGGGCACTGGGAGTTTACCTATGGTAAAAAACGGGTCAAAGAGCTGATCGAGATGCTTAATGCCAAATTTATCGCCCAAAACATCATCGGAGATGATTCATTCGCCGATGATTTTGAAGAGTCGATTTTTGAACCGTATACGATTATGGAGCGGGGCGGTGCGAAGATCGGTATTATTGGTCAAGCGTTTCCGTTTACATCAACAGCGAATCCGAAAGAGTTTACTCAAGGATGGAGCTTCGGTCTACGTTTAGACACGCTTCAATCGTATGTCGATAAACTTCGTAAAGAGGAAAAAGTGGACTGTGTCGTTGTCCTCTCGCATGATGGTTTCAGCGTTGACCAACAAGTAGCCCGTCATGTCAAAGGGATCGATTTCATTCTCAGCGGTCATACCCATGACCCATCGCCTCGTCCGACGGTTATCAACGGAACGGTGATTGTCATCGCCGGAAGTCACGGTAAATACATCGGACGCCTCGACATCGATATCCAAAACCATAAGGTTAAAGGGTATGAGTATAAACTCATCCCTGTGGCATCGAATCTGATCCCTGCAGACCCTGAAGGTGAAGCATTGGTGAGAGAGTTGTACTCGCCGTACGATTCCGAACTCTCCGAAGTGTTGGGGATCACCAAATCGACGTTGTTTAAACGCGATACGTTCCATTCGACGTTTGACCAATTGATCAACGATTCGATTATCGATGCGATGGATTCGGATATTTCGTTTACACCGGGTTATCGCTGGGGAACGACGGTTCTGGGGGGAGATAAAATCACGATGGATGACGTCTACGATATGACGGCGATCACCTATCCGAATGTCTATACGTTTGAGTTGACTGGGTTGCATATTCGAACATTGCTCGAAGATATCGCCGATAACGTCTTTAACGCCAACCCGCTCTATCAGCAGGGGGGAGACATGAGCCGTCTAGGCGGTGTGAGCTATGAGATTCGTGTCGGTGCGGCAAGTGGTAAACGTATTACCAATATCATGGTTGGTGGGAAACCTCTAAGTGATAGTAAGGTGTACAAAGTTTCCTCATGGGGCGGTAACCTACAAAACGCAGGTTCAAATCTCAAAGACTCTTTAACACGTCCAGTGTATGATGTCACTGCGGCGTATATTCGCCGTCAGAAAAACGTCAACATTAGCGGTAACAGCAACGTAAAACTGATGGATTACGATTGCGGATGTCCGAAAAAAGGTGCACGTGAGTGTTAAGCGCCTGTTCGTATATCAATCAAACTTAAGGAGTGAATTATGAAATTAGTCAATTTTAGTATCGCGGCTGCAGCAGTTTGTGTGCTTGCAACGTCGGCGCATGCGCTTAAAACGGAAGATCGTGTGCTAAAAGGGAGCAATGTACTCGAATATACCAAAGCCCCAGGTGATGTCAACTCAATTGGTAAAATGTTTACTGAAGGTGAAGTATACGGTCGCCTACGTTCAAACATGTTTTGGTGGGATTGGGATACTGAAAAAACATCAGGGACGAGACAAACTCGTGATAATAATATGTGGGGTCTTGG